>WQSF01000009.1 GCA_009788065.1 Treponema sp. | reverse complement strand
ATGAGAGATTATCAGAGTTTAGCGGAATGGCTTGAAGCCAAAGGAAACCCTAAGCACGGTATCGCCGATGGCGATAATGGAAACAAAGTTCTTGCTGTAGAAAGCGAATACGGCATGACGCTTTTCAGTTTCAAGGAAACGACACTTCCGAACGATACAAAATATTTCTGGATTAGTAACGGCTGGGGTGTCAATAAAGAATTCTTCCCTGCAATCAAAAAATTTCTTAATACCCCGAAATCGTTTTATACAACACCTGAAATGAGCATAACAGAATTTGATAAGCCGATGGAAATTGATTGTAGCGACGAAGATGATGAAGATTTCGGATGGATTCGCAAGGCTGATAAATTAGAAAAAAACGACACTATTGATCCTTGCGATTGCGAAGATACATTTTACGCTGGCGGTTCTGTAATCGTAAGCGATGAATTATTCAAGGACATTCTGAATAACATATCTGGTCCCGAATATCATTTTATAAAACTTCTCAAAGAAAAAAACATCACAAAGTTTTTTGTCAAATCAAATAATTCTGATTGTGTTCTTCTCTGTAGAACAGAAGGTTATACATATCTCCGCTATGTGCAGTTAGTTGACATTGATTGTTTGCCGGGAGAGGGGGAATAAAAAATGACAAGAGAAAATATTTTACAGAAAAGTTTGGAAATGGCAAAGCATAACCTCTACTGTTATTCAGCAGATTATTTAAGCAGTAGACCGAAAGCCGGTTATGAAAAAGAATACGCTCAAACCAAAGAGGAAATAAATGTTCTTGAATCATGGTTAAAAGAAATCCAAAACAAAAATGATTCCTCTGACTTAATAAAGTTTAACATCGTCATTTGGTTTGTAGATGAGGATGGCGAAGGTGAAGCGGAAATCGGTTATCTGAATGCTGTTTCTGAATATCATGCCGCGGCTCTTTTAAGAGAACGTGTCCGCAATGGCAGATACCCGAAAGATGCCTGGCTTGATTATGTAAAGAATGGAAAAAAAATCTCTATAGATATAAACGGGAGAAAAATATGAGTGATAACTATTCTTTTGAAGAGGTTTTGAAAAAAAGAAATGATGCGAAGAGCCGACATCATCAGTTTGTAAGAAATGATGAAACGCCTGTCGGTTTACTCAATGCGGAATATGATTGGGGCTTTTGGGATGCTGTTGTGACCATTATGCGAAATCTCAGCATGAATGAAATAAGTAAAAAGGCGGTGCTGTAATGGAAAAAAGAAGTGTAATCAACTATACAAACGCTGACGGTGTAGAAAAAATTATCGGGAAATTTGGACATAGCACTCAGCAAGAATTTGATGAGGCTATCGAAAGCCTACCGAAGTTAATCGCAATGGCGAGAAATGGAAATGAGAAATGCGGTTATGAAGCGAACGCCTTACTCTGGCATTTAGCGAATGAATCTACAAATACCAAAGAGCATAAAGGATTAGAAACTCATCACACATTCGGGAGGAAAGCATGAGCGAAACAAAAAAGATTATTGATTCTGTTCTCTACTTTGCGAAGGACACAGAAGATCCGAAAGCCGGCGCAGTGTTTGAGAAAACAGTGGAAATTGATTTTCCCAATTTCTGCGCATTCGTTCTTACGCAATGGGACAGCGTAACAATGGAAAGCACTGTCGAGGACGGTGTAACCATTTATCTATTTTATAACGGAGCGAAAGCGACAGATCATGTCGCTTCATATATCTGCGGTAAAAAACCGCATGGTTGTTTCGGCGGTTCTCGTGTCGGTTCTGGTAACGACTGGAATGAGTCAGGAGTAAGTTATGTGAAAAACGCCTTTGTCGCAAGGGCGAATAAATAAGTAAGGAGATTTAAATGAAAACTGGAAAATCATTACAGGAATTGGCAATCGAAATCGAACGCCAGAACGAAGTCAAGCGTGACTATATCGCAAATACAAGTCAAATGGAAATGCGCATAACATCTGTTGTGGACGGCGAAAAAGAAAAACACGTTCCGATACTTGCAATCGCAGGCAAGCCCGATTTTGAAATCAATGGCGTTGCTCATGATCAAATCGGCGATAAACTCGGAATCCCTGCCAGATATTACGACCGCATGATGGAAGAACAACCGCATCTGTTAGCGGAAAACGTAAACACATGGTTTCAGCATAAACCGCAACCGCGCATGGTCAGAACACTTGACGGAACAGCGCGGGCGTTCCTCTCTGACCGTTACCGCAGAATTGACAATTATGAAATCGCGCAGGCTGTTCTTCCCATGATTGCCAAAATGGAAGGTGCAAAGGTTGAATCCTGCGAGCTTACGGAAAGGCGAATGTATCTGAAAGTAGTCAATGACCGTATCACAACCGAAGTAGCGAAAGGTGATGTGGTTCAAAGCGGAATTTTAATTACCAATAGCGAAACCGGACAGGGTTCTGTAACCGTAATGCCTCTTGTATACCGCCTTGTTTGCAAGAACGGAATGATCGCCGCAGATTCCGGCAAGAAAAAATATCACAGCGGAAGAACAAACGAAGGTGATGAAGGGTACGAGATTTACAGGAACGAAACAATTATTCAGGAAGATAAGGCGTTCATCATGAAGTTACAGGATATTGTACGCGCGACCGCCGATTCAGTCCAGTTTGAACGCATCGTATCTCAAATGAAAATCGCAACCGAAGCGAAAATCACGCACAGCGATATTCCCGCAGTAGTGGAATTGGCATCAAAGAATTATGACTTGTACGAAAGCGAAGGCAGGGGCGTTCTTGAACATCTTATCCGCGGGAATGATTTGTCTCTTTACGGATTGGCAAACGCTGTTACAAGGCACGCGCAGGATGTCCACAGTTACGACCGTTCAACAGAACTGGAAATGACAGCATGGCGGATGCTGAGCATGACGCGTAACGAATGGCATAAACTCAATGCCGCATAATCGCCCTGACGATGGGGAGCTGGCAACTCCCCGAAACACCCTTTGGGGTGTCGGCGAAAGCCCCCGCGCATAGCGCAGGAAATACCAAACCATGTAGAAGGAGATTTTATCATGGCAACAGCAACAAAGACTGAGAAGAAAGAAAAGAAAGCAAAGGAATTCAACAGTGATCGTACAGCACGGCTTGTAAAGAAAGCTCTCAAAGATGTTTTCCCGAAGGAAAATTTCATCGTCAGCACTTACGTGGATCGTGTTGAAGTGATGTATGAGAACACTGCGTGTTCTGTAACAGAACTTAATACATTCAAAGCGATTTTCTGTAATTTCGGAAAAGTGAAAAGCGAACAGTTACAGTTTACCAAAATAACCAGAGCAACAACCGCGCCTGCGAAGTAATTTAAATTAAAAACCCGCCTTAGAAGTCTAGGGCGGGTATTCCTATTTGTATGAGGTATGAAAATGGCATCAGCAACAGCACAGAAATTACAGTTACTGCGTTCCGGCAATGAGGATTATGAGTGGTATCCTACGACAGCGGAAATCATGGAAGCAATGAAAAAAGACATCTGGGATTATCTCAGGTCACATAATTTAAGTTACAGAGAAGATAGAGACAGCGGAATTAGAATAGATACTTCTCGTGATGAATGGGATGAAAAAAAGAAAAAATATAAAGAGATAACTACACTTTCTATAGATTCATTCCTCGATGTCGGTGCTGGCGATGGGCGTGTTCTTGATTGTCTCAACGAAGATCAGGGCGGTAGGTTGTGTAAAAAATATGGAATAGAAATTGCAAGAGCGCAAGCCGATGATTTAATTCGCCGCGGCGTTTTTATTATCGGCAGAAACTTTTGGGATGTTACTCTAATTGATCAGCATTATGCGCTTATATACAGCAATCCTCCATTCTCTCAATTTGAACACTGGGCTTGCAAAATACTTTATGAAGGTAGTTTCAACATATTATATCTGGTTATGCCGAAACGCTGGATTGACAGCAAGCTGATACATAAGGAATTAAAAGACAGATACGAATATAAAATTATAGGTGATTTTAATTTTTCAGAAGCGGATCGGGAAGCCCGCGGTACAGTAAATCTTGTAAGAATAAATGCGGAATGGCGAAACCAAACAGAAAGCGGTACTACTCGCAATGGGAAAAGCTGGAAAGAAACATATCATTATCAAAATAAAATTGAAGATGCATTTGCTCGATTTGTCCGCGAAAACATTGCGGATTTTAAGGAAACCCCTGAAAGTGAATGGAATGAAGAAGAAATAACTGCTGTCGCCTTAAAACAAACGCCAATAGAACAATTGATTTCAGATTATGAAATTGAAAAGAAAACGCTCGGCGATGCTTTTATCGCAATCGGAAAACTTGATGCGGAAATAATAAAATTACTCGGGCAAGATAAAAAGTCAATGCTCGAAATTATCCGTAAGACATTTAAAAGATTAAGATCAAAATACTGGCGCGCGGCATTTGAAAAACTTGAACCTGTTAAAGACAGAATGATACGGAAAACGAGAGAGAATATTTTTAATAACATAAAAGAATTTAAAACGCTTGATTTTAACGCAGATAATATTTACTCAATTATTATCTGGATTATAAACAACTGTAACATCGGCATACTTGATCAAATCGGGGAAGTATTCGATGCGCTTACTGATAAGGATTTTATTACAGAATATAAATCAAATCGGCACTGGACTAAAGGCACATGGCGACATACGCAGAGCGATTATAAATATAAAGAGCTTCCGGCACGTTGGAAACTTGGTTTGGATTATAGAATTGTTGTCAGCACATATGGCTATAGAAGTTACGGAACACGCTACACAATAGTTGATGACTTCATAATTATCTGTTCAAACCTTGGCTTTCCGATTGATCCTTGTGATACGCCAGATTATGAGGAACATCAGACAGAACAAAAATTCCACACAGTTGACGGCGAATTAGCGTTCACAATGCGTTACTACACAGGAAATAAAAACGCGCATTTGAAAATAAATAAAAGATTACTCATGAAGTTTAACATCGAGGTTGCGAAAATCCGTAAATGGATGTCCGATCCCGATGACGTTGTAGAAGAATTTGATATTCCAAAAGATGAAGCCACAAGATTATGGAATAGCGGATTGGTTCTAATCGGTAACAGTGATGTGAAAATGCTTGAACATAAACCAGTGAAAAAACCGCGTTGCGGTTCAAATATAGCATAGAAAGAGGAGTTTCATTATGAGTGATGAAAACAAAAGAATTGTGGAGATTAACGGTGTAAAACTGGAAGTCGATCTCCGCACAGCCAAAGTTATCGACCATTATAAGGTCGGTGATCCTGTCAGGGTACTACACCCAAAAACATCGTACAACGGTGCTGAAATTAGGGCAGGTGTAATCGTAGGGTTCTGTAATTTTGAGAAAAGCCCTGTTATTGAAATCTTGGAAATTGACCAGTCATATTCCGGGGTTAATTTCAAGACCGTAACAATCGGCAGTGGCATCAATGAAGATGTCCAGATTGCGCCCTATTCAAAGTATGAAGGGTTGATCTCTCAGGCAGATATTGTTACGCGGTTTGACAGGGAGATTCAAAAACAGGAACTCGTTCTGTCGGATCTGAAATTAAAGAAGCAGTATTTTATTAACGATTTTGCCAAAGCATTTTCGGAAATCATTCCTACTACGGCGGATTAAACTATGGTAATTACAAACAAAATGAATCTGCCTGAAGCATTGGTTAAGGCAGTCAGCATTCGGCGCCACAATGATCCCGGGCGGTTATCAGCGACAACACTTCTTAACGGAACAAAGCAAATCCTTTTGACAGATCGCCATTGGGATAATCTGGAAGATGATGTCGCAAACCGCTTCTGGGCAATCATTGGAACTGTCGCGCACAAAGCCCTTGAGCATGAGGGTGAACATGAATTCGCTGAGGAGTTTGTCTCTTATGAGATAGACGGCATTACAGTTACCGGGCGCATTGATCTTTACAACATGAAAGATGAAATCATCACCGATTACAAAACTAATTCTGTATACAAGATCAAGTTCCGGGACTTCGGAGATTGGGAGCTGCAGGGCATGATGTACGCTTGGCTCCTGATTAAAAACGGATTTAAGGTGAAAACTTGCCGGTTCGTCAGCCTTATTAAAGACCATTCTAAGCGGGATGCCAAGCGTGATCCATTTTACCCTCAACAGCCCATGTACGTCTATGAATTTGATGTTACGCAGGAACGCCTCGAACGGATTGAAAAGTTCATCAAGGATAAAATCGCGGATTACAAAGCGAATCGTGAAAAATCTGATGATGAAATAACGCCATGCACACCGAAAGAACGCTGGGATAAGCCGACAAAATACGCTGTCAAGAAAGAAGGCAGAAAATCGGCATTGACCGGGGGCGTTAAAGATTCATTGGAAGATGCGGAACAAATGGTCAAGGATTTGGGCAAAGGTCATTACATCGAAACCCGTCCCGGCGAATCTGTCCGCTGTCAGGATTATTGCAGTTGTTGCGAATTTTGCAACTACTACCGCGAGAATGTCGCAACGGCTGAGGATGAAGCCGCGGCATAGTTTGTCAGGGGTTCTGGTATGAATGATGATCAAATTTTTAATCTAACCAGAATCCCTGATGTACCACAATTTTGGAAGAACCAAATAAATTTTTTAATGGAGAGTAAAATGGTATTTACCAAAGCAGTAAAAACAAAGCAATGGTTACGGCTTGCCATTGACGGTATATCGGGGAGCGGTAAAACATACACCGCCCTTGCAACCGCCGCGGGCATCGCTGAGGCATTGAGCAAACTGGATAATGTATCGTGCAAAATTGCGCTAATAGATTCAGAACACGGCTCTGCTTCTTTGTATGCCGACAGGTTTAATTTCGACACGCTTGATCTTATGAGTTTTCAAATCGAGGACTACATAGGCGCGCTGAATGCGGCCGCGGAAGCCGGCTATAAAGTTGTCATTATTGACAGCACATCACACGCTTGGGATGCTCTTGTAGAACGTGTCGAGCGCATAGCGCAAACGAAATACAGAGGCAATACTTTCAGCGCATGGTCTGAGGGAACTCCGCTTCAAAAGAAATTGATAGAAGCGATGCTGACATTCCCCGGTCATGTCATTGTTACCTGCCGTTCAAAGACTGAGTATTCAGTAGACAAAGATGACAAAGGAAAAACAACAATCAGCAAAGTAGGAACAGCGGCGGTTCAACGGCAGGGCTTCGAGTATGAATTCACAATGGCGATGACAATGGACAAAAATCATGTCGGTTTCTTTTCAAAGGATCGCACAGGAAAGTATCAAGACAAGTACATCGAAAAGCCCGGGAAGGATTTTGGCAAACAGCTTATTGCCTGGCTTAATGAGGGCGAAATAGCACCGCCGAAAGCGCCAGCACCCGCGCCCGAAAGAACACAGCAAGAAGTTTACAACGACACGATGAAAGAAATTGGGAATATTCTTCAAAGCAAAGATGAAATGGGAATTTCTATCTTCACAGAAAAGGAACAGAACGACATCAGGGTGAAAGTTAAAACCGATTTATCGAAACTGAAAACGCCCGAAGAAAAATTAGCGTATGTCGAGAAGGTTCTGGATGATCTGAAAATTGCTTTTCATAAAAAACTGGAAGCTCCCACAAATATCGCTGAGGAAGTAACGTCTGAGGCTGTCGAAAACGCAGAGGTCAAAACAGAACTTGCCAAAGCCGCGAATGATGATGGTTTCGAGGATGATATTCCCGATGAAACACCGCCTAAAAAGCCCGGTAAAAAGGGTTCAAAGCCTGCCGATGGCGAGCTTGATATTTATTAGGAGAGCATAATGGCAGACTTAAATCATGTAACAGTGGTCGGTCGCTTAACACGCGATGCCAGTCTCAAATTCACAACAAACGGAAAGGCGGTTTCCAAATTTACGTTAGCTGTAAATGAGAAACGTAAGGATGGCGATCACTGGAAAGATAGCGCGGATTTCTTTGATTTTGTTATATGGGGACAGCTTGCGGAATCTCTCCAGATGTACCTCAAGAAAGGAAAGCAAATCGGCGTTATCGGAAAATTGTCACAGGAACGCTGGACAGCAGAGGACGGACAGAACAGATCCAAAACTGTAGTAACAGTTCAATATGTCCAATTATTCGGCGGGGGCAATACCAATTCAGATAACGGAAATAAGTCCGAACAGGAATCATTCACAACAAATGATGACGGGTTCTCAGATGAAATTCCGTTGTAGGGAATAGTTATGCTCAGAAAATTATTATGCTGGCTAGGCTGTCATAAATACGGAAAGCCAATCAAAGCATTAATTGGCGGTGTTATCCGCCACTGCACAAATTGTAGCAGACAAGAATGGAGGAAAAAGTAAATGGAAACAATTAAAGTCCCGATTGGGAAAATAATATCAAGCATAGACCGCAAATACGGAGGCGAAGGAAATATCGAAACTCTTGCCCAAAGTATCAGCGAACATGGTCTTATACACCCGCTGTCGGTTAAAGAATGTGCTGATAAAAAAGGTTATTACAAAGTAATTGCCGGACGACGCAGATTCGCGGCAGTTCAATCTTTGGGCTGGAAATCTGTTCCTGTTCATGTGCATGATGAAAACACGAACGATGAATACATCGCTCTTGCCGAAAACGTGAACCGCGAAGATATGCACCCCCTTGATGAAGCGGAAGCGTTTAAGCGCAGACAGGATCAGGGAATGGACATCGAGGAAATCGCAAAGTATTACTCCCGAAGTACAAAAGGAATATTACAGCGCATCAGGCTTACAAGTCTCATTGACGGAATAAAGACAATGTTCCGGGATGGGAAACTTAATATTTCAGCCGCTGCGCTGATTGCGAGTTTGCCTGTAGAGGATCAGGAAAAGTTCCTTAAAAAATACAGCGATAAAACTGTCGATAAATGGGAAATCGGAAACTTCATGCGCTCTGTCCAGAAGCATACGATAAAACACATTGCGGATAAAAAATGCGCGAAGTGTAAGGAAAGAACATACAACACAACTCCCGGGCTTTTCGATGGTGAATTCAGCAGTCTTGAGGATATTTGTTTCAACGGCGAATGTTACGCGAAAAAATGGCAAGCCTTAATCGGAAAAATGATCGCAGAACAAACAGGCGAAACGGAAAATAATATAATCCTCAACAGAGGACTGCCGGAGTTCCTGTCGAAAAAAGAAAAAACATTAACAATCGGGGAAATCGAATACACCCTGCTTCCGAATAACGCACACAATTGGAAGGTAACAACCAAAAAAGGAAAATCAAAAACGGCATGGCTTGTGTCTTTGGATTGGTGCATGAACAGCGGAGCCGACAAAATCAAAGTAGAACGTGTTACGTTCGAGAAACAGGAACGGCAGGCTTCTTATACTTCCAGTTACCAGTCAAGATCGGAAGATCCAATTAAAGATTTCATGCTTGATCATATTTCCGGTATAAATGAAGAGGACAGAAAATACATTGCCGAACAATTAAAGAAAAAATATCACAGTTCATGGTCATTGCGGAATGAAGTAAAATCTTCGATTCTTAACAGCCTGATTATCGAACGGCTTAAAGAAGAACCGAATGAAGAAAGCCCCAATGATTCATCATTCTTTCATTTATTCTTTTTAAATGAAATATCCGGCGATGATGACAATGGGAATTATCAAGAAATTGATCCCGATTATCAGGAATACTTTACTGCCGCATTCGGCGAAAATGTGAAACCCACTGATATTCATGTCGGTCCCACTGTTGAAAAAGTGTTCAAGTTTATACTAGCAACTAACCTGCAAACAAACGAAATGCCTGACTTGAATGACAGCGAAGATGAATGGCAAAGAGCGGAAGCCTCCATGTTCTGGAAGTTTATGCAGATGTCGCGGGAGTTCTACACAGAACTTTATAAAACAACTCTTGATGTGATTGTATCAAAAGTAATTCAAGCAACACCTGAAAGCGAAACATCCGAAACGTTAGACGAAAACGACAGCGAAGATGATACTGACATCGCGGATGATTTCAGTGATGAGGATCATGGGGATGAATAAAACTTGTCAGGAAATCAAATGTAAAGATTACCTGACCGATGACGGAGAGCCGGCTTGGTGTGACTGGGCTGGCTGTCCCGCCATTGTAGCGGTTAAAAAATGCCCGAAGGTTATCATGCCAAAACCAGAACAGAAGGGGAATAAAAATGAAACTGACTGATGTAATCGGCAAAGAACAATTTATCTTTGATGATAAGACATATACCGATGATGATTTTCAGAAAATGAACGCGGAAGAATTGGCAACATTGAAAGCGAGAATAACAAATAAAATAACAAACATTTCAGACATCATTGCAGATAACAAAGAAACCGAATCAAAAGACTGGTTAAAGCGCAGAAAATTTGTTATGTCGCTGTACAACAAAATTATTCCGTATATAAACAGCCACTTGAAAAAATTTGAAAGAAACATCGGCGATTGTTTTATGAATCAAGCAAGAATAATTCTCCCTGCTGATGAATACGAAATGATTTTAAGCAATGCCGGCAGGGAGTTCAGGCAAGGTCGGGAGGGGAAAAATGCAAATTTGTAGAAAAAACAGGGGGGCAAACCCTTGAAAAATTTACCAAAAAACCTACCTGTAGGTAGCGGAGCAAAGCGTAAAATCAAAAAAGGTAATTCTACCCAAATTGAAAAAAAGACACGCTCCACAGCCCGTTATTACGAAGTCAAAATTCGCCTTTCTACTGAGGATTATGCCCGGGGGCTGCCTTATTTTGACGAGCTAAAATATCTCCCGAAGTTCCTGCTTGATGCGTATTCGGAAAAAGTAAACCGCGCGGAAGCGAATAACAAATCGGCGCGGTTGCGTATGCTCATGGGGAATATTGAACTACTTGAATCTGTTT
Organism: Treponema sp.; assembly: GCA_009788065.1. Lineage (GTDB taxonomy): Bacteria > Spirochaetota > Spirochaetia > Treponematales > Breznakiellaceae > WQXQ01. The sequence goes on along the minus strand of WQSF01000009.1, from coordinate 41,432 downwards.
TGCAGGAAATGGCGAGGCTGGGCAAGCTGTCGTTTCTTTTAAAACAGGAAGGGGGAAACAGTGGGCAGACCAGAGAGGCATGATGTGGACTATTTTCCATTTTTCGCAAAGCGAGGAAGAACATTAAATATCCTTGAAAGTAAATTCGGGCTTGAAGGGATCGGTTTCTTTACAAACCTGTTGCGGTTTTTAGCCCTCACACCTGATCACTATTACTGTATAAAAGAGGAAGATGACAGGCTTAATTTTTTTGCAGAAATAGGAATGAGTGATGAGAACAGGGGTATTGAAATAATTGAAACAATGATTAAAACAGGGAAACTTGACAAAGCGTTATGGGAAAATCATAAGGTGCTGGCAAGTAAGGCGTTTCTCGAATCATTAAAAGAAGCATACAAAAGGCGGAGCAATGATATATTAACAATCGAGGCGATAACAGCCATGTATGAAAGCGGAAACATAAACCCTGTTTCTGATGACAAAAATCCTGATAATGCAGACACAAATCCGCAAAGTAAAGAAAAGAAAAGTAAAGCAAAGAAAAGTAAATCTGAAAGCGAAACAGAAACACCCAAACAAAAAAGAAAGCCGCTTCGGGAACGTGAACCATTGAACGATATGGAGCGTGTAGAAAAAAAATATCTTATGAATTGGGATGTTCTCTACAATCAGCGCAAAGTACAAACGGCTGATCCTGTTGTGAGCTGGAATCAAACAAGGGCGCTTCTTAAAACACATCTTGATAAACTCAGCGCGGAACAGATTATTCAGGCAATCGACAACGGCATGGATGATGATTTCGTTATGAACGCTGCTTATTCATTAAGCATCATGTTATCCGCTTCGGTGTTAAATCGCTTAATTAACGCAAGAAAAGCACCGCCGAAATTGACAGGGAAAGAATCGCTGTCTGATTTGACAACAGTATTTTAATAAGGAGTTTATATGTCGGAAATAAAAGCGAAAACGGTAGGCGAAATAATAGGACACCCGATACAGGAAGAAAAAGAATATACCTGCGAAGAGCATGGCGTATACAGAGCAATACCGACAGTTTTATTTGGGAGAGAATTTGATGCGAATTGCCCTGAGTGTATGCGAATAGCGGAAGAGGAAAAAGAGGAAGAGGATGCAAAGCGAGAAGAAACACTGAGAAAATCCAGAGAGGAAGAAAAGCGCCGCGAGTATGAAGAATACTTGACAGAAATGAATATCGGTAAAAAGTTCTGGAATGAATCATTTGAAACATTCGATGCTTATACTCCTACATTAAAAAGGTTCAAAGATGTTTGTTTAGCGTTCGCTAACGACCCGCAGGGGCGAATGTTGCTTATGATAGGCAAGAACGGAAATGGAAAAAATCACTTGGCAACTTCTATTCTGAAAAAAACAGGAGGGAATATTTATTCTGTATTTGAAATTGAATTGATGCTGAAAGAATGTTATTCCGGGAAAACTGGAGAGCCTGAGCTGTACCGCAGACTTTGCACAATACCAGTATTGATAATAAATGAAATCGGCAGACACAAGGTCGGCGAATGGGAAACAAACTTCTTGTCATACATCGTAAATAAGCGATACGAAAATCTAATGCCTACGGTACTTATCACAAACGCACACTTAAAAGATTCGTGTCCGAATAAAGAGAAAGGATGCCCTGATTGTTTTCAAAATCTTATGGGGAATGATGTTTTAAGTCGCATTGTAGAGAACGGCGAAATAATGCTTTTCAATGAACCTGATTACAGATACAAGAAAAGAGAAATGAGGCAGAAAAAATGAAGAAAAAATACAACATAGTTGATATGTTCTGCGGTGCTGGCGGGGAAAGCACAGGGATTATGCAGGCAGCATTTGAGAAAGATATGAATGTCAATTTATTTGCGATAAACCATTGGGAACGTGCGATAGAAACCCATGCCGCTAATCACCCCGGAGCAAATCATTTATGCGAATCGGTAGAACATATTGATCCTACAAAAATAATCCGTAAGGGAAAACTTGATCTTTTATGGGCATCGCCTGAATGCACACATCACAGTAACGCCCGCGGCGGTAGACCGCGAAGCGAACAGAGCCGCGCATCAGCATGGGTGATAATAGACTGGCTGACAAAAATAAATGTAGAGCGCGTCATCATCGAGAACGTGAAAGAGTTTATAACATGGGGACCGTTAAATCAGGAAGGGAAACCAATAAAGAAATTTAAAGGTCAGTATTTCCGCGCTTTTATTTCAGCAATGGAAGCATTGAATTATACAGTTGATTGGCAAATACTCAATTGCGCTGATTACGGAGATCCCACTACACGCCGCAGATTATTTATTCAGGCTGTTAAGGGAAAGAAGTTAATTGTATGGCCTGAAATTACACACATGAATGGCGCAGGCAATGAATTCATAAAACCATGGATACCAGCCAGGGATATTATCGACTGGAATATCGCGGGAAGGTCAATCTTTGATCGCAGTAAGCCACTTGCTGAGGCAACATTAAAACGTATAGCTTCCGGCATTGAAAAATATTGGGGAGAATATGCAAAACCATTTTTAGCAATTCTTCATGGTACAAGTACAGTTAAAAGCATAGATGAACCTTTATCTGCGATATTAAGCGGAGGCGGACATCACGCGCTTATCGAGCCTGTTCCTTTAATAATGGGACATCAAACAGGAGCAAAACCGCGCCCTATAAATATGCCTACTCATGCCATATTAGCGCAGGGAAGAATAAATTTAATTCAGCCGTTTATATCATGTTATCACGGCGGTACTGATTCAAATAACAGGAACAATTCGATTGAAGAGCCGCTGCCGACACAGGACACATCAAATCGTTATGCGGTAGTAGAGCCTTTTATTTTACCGAATGAAGGTTACTTCCGGGGAAACAAAGCGCGTTCGTTAGATGATCCTCTGAATACAGTAACTTCCCGCGGAGCTGGTGCGATAATTGAACCGCTGTTAGTTGACTATCACGGAACAGGAAAGGCAGAGCCGACAGATAAACCGATTAAAACAATTGAAACAAGAGACAGATTCGGGTTGTTGTCGCCTTTCGTTTTCAATATCGGGCAAAACTCGGCGAAGGACAGAGCAAAATCAATAGATGAACCATTAACGACTATTGTAACCAAAGCGGAGCATTGCCTTGTACAGCCCGGTATGTATTTGGACATTAGATTCAGAATGTTGAAAAATGATGAATTAAAAAAGGCGCAAGGGTTTCCAGAAAGTTACAAAATTACAGGTAACACAACCGAACAAACAAAACAAATCGGCAACGCTGTTCCTGTCAATACTGCGAAAGCATTAACAAAGGCGGTATTAAGCGCATGAAAGTAAATTTTCTTAAACCGAAGTTTCAGCTTCCGCGGTATTTGAAACATGATATTTGCGATTGTATATATCATAACCGCATCGGACATCTGGGAATTGGTTTTTATGTGCATTTTGATGTTATGCGAAAAGATAAGGGCTTCTATGCTGGGTACGTTGATACTTGGATAGGCAGTCAGACGAAAAGATTAAACACTCGGCGGAAACATTATATAGCGCGGGTAGTATAGGAGTAATATTATGGCAAGAGTCGGTTATAACGTATGTGATAAGTGCGGTAAAAAACTTAATGTAAATACTTTATGGTTAGCAACAAAACCATATAGGATACGGATGGCGTTCAAAACTATATTTGGTTTTACTGATCGTGAATATGATTTTGAACTGTGCGATGAATGTGGAATCGAAGTAAAGAATTATATCAAAGCATGGCCAAAGAAGGTACAAAATGAACAAAACAAAAATTGATTGGGCTGATAGAACATGGAATCCTGTCACTGGTTGTAAGTTTGGCTGTCCTTATTGTTACGCGAAAAAACACGCGCAACGATTCGCTGGCGGTGGTTACGGAAAAAGGAATGCAATGTTCATTGACAAATATAAAGATGATGCTTTTCTACCGCCTTATGTATTAGATGAACCGCAATTAGCAAAAACAAAAATAGGATGGTATCGTGAAGCTCCTTATCCGTTCGGATTTGAACCCACATTACACCGTTACCGCTTAAAAGAACCGGCACAAGAAAAAAAACCTCAGAATATATTTGTATGCTCTATGGCGGATTTGTTTGGGGATTGGGTTCCTGATGAATGGATTAAAAAAGTTTTAAAAGTATGTGAAAAAGCGCCTCAACACAGATATTTATTTCTTACAAAGAACCCCAAAAAATATAAAGAAATTATAGAAAAATGGAAATATACAATGCCGGATAATTTTTGGTTTGGATCATCTGTTTCAAACAGAAAAATGCCTGCTTTATGGACAAACCGTTTTAATACTTTTTTAAGTATAGAACCATTACAAGACAGTTGGGAGTGTAATAGTTATGACTACCCCCAATTTGAACCATTACGCTGGGTTATTATCGGTGCAGAAACAGGCAACCGCAAAGAAAAGATAATACCCAAAAGAGAATGGATAGAAAAGATAGTGTTTCAATGTCACAAAATATCAATACCAGTCTTTATGAAAAATAACTTACAGAAAATTTGGGGAGAACCGCTTATACAAGAATATCCATGGGGGAATAAATGAAACCATTTGCAGAAAGATTATATGCAGAAATAAGCAGGCAAGAATTGACGATAGATAAACTTGCAAAAAAATCAGGCGTATCTACATGGACAATATTGTCATGGATGAAAGATGGGAAAACGCCTAGGGTAGACAACGCTGTCGCGGTCGCAATGGTTTTAAATACTACTTGTGAATATTTAGTTACAGGGGAAGATTCAAAATTATGAAAACTGAAAATCAAATAATAACTTACAAATGTCCGTGGTGTACTGCGGTTAATACCAAAGAAAGATGCGCTGTTTGCGGTCGTAATAACAGTATCGAATATAAGAAACAGTGTGATGAATTGTTAAATAAACAAATGGAGGAAGCCAAATTGAAAAACAAAGAAGTTACAAGAGTTGAATGGGAACAGAAAAACACCTTTGACGTGCCGCGCTGCTGTAATAATTGCAGGTTCTATCATCATAAAGATGATGAATTGGTAGAAGCTGATGACGTAACCGATAATGAAAAAACATTTTGCCGCGCCATGCGCGATGATGATGTGAAAAATTATTATCTGGAAGATGATGAAGAATTCAATAAGGTCTGCGAAAAATGGATGACCGAAGGTTTAAGATAATGGACATTGAGAAATTAACTCATGATGACCTTATAAATATTGGCAGAAACTGGTTATTGAAATCATTTTGTAATGGTTCAAAGGAATATGGTCATTCTCCATGTTCTGTTGTTTTAACAGAATTGTATGCAAATACAAAATACGGTGAACAGCCTGATATTTTAGGATTTAACAGTAATTGTAGAAGTAGATCAATTCTAATCGAATGTAAAGTATCAAGATCAGATTTTTATGCAGATCAAAAAAAGCCTTTTAGACATGAAGTATTAACCGAAGGTATAGGATCGCAGAGATGGTATCTTGCTCCTGAAGGTATTATTCCAAAAGACAAGGTTCCAGAGAAATGGGGATTGTTAGAAGTTACACAAAATAAAAAAGTAAAGGTTATAAAATATCCAATAATACAGAAACGAGATTATGAAAGCGAAATAAATATGATTATTTCAACAGTAAGGCGACTTAACATATTGCCTGATGATCACATTGCTATAAGCAAATATATACCGTTGACTGAAAACTCAAAAAAGAAAGCGACTTTTTATATCGAGGAGGAAAATTAAATGTTGTGTCCCTACGCGGAATTTATAATGGACGGCAATTATGTTTGCCGGCTTGACGGCAGCCCGTGTTGGGATGAATACGGCGAAGATTGCGAACAAAACTTTGAGGAGGGGGAAGATTATGAGGAAGATTAAAAAGAAAATTAGGATGGATCTGATTTACAAAATAAACGAAGTGATCAGAAACGACAACGGATTTATAAAAATCATTGCGTGTATGTTCGGCGCTTCCTTATTTTGTATTTTACTTATTTTTATTTTCGGGGGATGAATATGAATGAAACAATTAAAGAATTATTAAAACCGCCTTTTGTAAGATCAAGAGGAAAAACGGACGGCGTTGATGTTTGTATGAAAAAATCACATAAGCACAGAGGAAACAGGAAAGTTCCTGTTAGGTTATTTAACATCGTCAGGGATAATCTATGCTGGTTATTTTGGGATAATGACGGAGCGAAAATCTATAATGAAATAATCGACTGGGTTGTAAATGCGCTGAATGAAAAATATATCCGTGATTTTGGTGTTATAGAGAAACATGAATGTGATAATTGCGAGTATTGGGATGCTGAAAAATTATCATGTAATGATAAATACACTAATCCATGTCCGACAACAGTAACCAAAAGATGGCAAGGAAACGGATCAGAAACGATGGGTTATTACATTACTTGCCCTAAGTGTAATGAAGAACCGCCCGGAAATTGGGACAGAGAAGAATTCTCTGATGATGATTTTCCGAATTACTGCCCGAATTGCGGAACAAAGTTATTGCCTCCAGAGGAGAAATAAGATGAGAGTATTTTATGAAGATGTGATGAGTTCATTGGGATTACGCAGATGTATAACGCCGTGTCCATTTGACAATAGTCTTATGCCGAATATGGTTGGTTCTTATGTATGTCATACAAAGTGTTTTTATTTCAGAAATCAGGATAATGAACTTAAAATTGTTGAATGTAGCAGAGATATACCGGAAGGGATTATCAAAATTGATACGACTGCTGCTAAAATACTCGGCTTCACATCTGATGCGTTTAATCCTGCTTCTTATTTATGGCGAGTAAAAAACATAATCGTAATTAGCATGATGATTTCAAATAAGAAAGGAGAGTTTTGTAAACTTATGCAGAGAATACAGGAATGTGGATTTGATTTTCAGATACCGACACCTAGCGCAAGAATGAAACAGATAGGAGAAAAACAGGGCTGGCATTTTTATCAAATTGAAAGTAAAGAGTTTGGCGGTATTGATGTATTAACAAACATCGAGGAGAAAAAATATGTCAAATTATGAAAGGATTAAGCAAATGAGCATTGAAGAAATGCACGAGTTTCTGATTGAGCTAAACTACAGAAGAACGATAGGAAAAATGCCTATTCCTTTACCAGAAAGAGAGGGCTTGTCATATAACGATGAAATATTACTTTGGCTTAAACAAGAACAATGACGGTACAGGACATCATTCATATATCAGCAGGGAAATTCAATGCTGTTCACAAATCGGTAGGCGTGTTATTACATGACACCGGATTTATGCGATATAAGAAACTTACCGCTGATAATTATGACTATTGGTATTACGAAGTAAGCGACATTAAAAAAGATAAACCGAATAAAAATAATTTTACATACGATTGGACAGATATGGAATTGACGCGGAAGTTTGATTTTCTTTTATCGCTTACGAAATACCACAGCGAAGAGACAAACATTCATAAAATAATAAATAACGCATTGAATATTTTGGCTGCTGGAAATGACGGAAGGAACATGATCACAGGAAGATTATGTTATGACGAAGTGTTTGATATGTATTACGGAAAACACAAGCCGAAAGTCTCTCAGCTTGAATTATTTGGGGGTATAAATTGCTGATAATCTGTACCGGTCCCGGAACATTCAAAGGGGATAAATTAAAAACAGGCTTTCAGTATGAAGTTTTAGAATACGAAACGCCTACAGAAAAACAAAACAGATTGTTTCATTCTTTGCTTCAAGAATATTGGGCGAGCGGCGCACACAGTTACAACGCAAAGAACTTTCCGCAATTTAAGAAGCTGATAAAAAGAGATTTGGGAACTTATAAAAATAAATCATGGGCAAAATATTCAAAGAAGGAACGGCAAGAAACTATTTACAGATTGATAAGTACAATGTTACAAAGCGAAATATACTGTAAGAGAGAACTGTACAGTAGGAAATTTGATGAAATATTAAAAAGTTTGTCCGATCGGTCGGACAAAAAAGCACATAACGGAATATAAACAATCACATCGGAAACTACGGAAAATAGATTTTATTTGACAAATAATATTCACGTCTTTATACTCCCAAATTGAGGGAGACTTTTATGAACACTAATCTCACAAACAGGCACGGGGAGAACCCCGCTGCCGCAAACGGACAGCAGAGAAAATTTAATGAACCTGCTGTAATCACACGCCTGAAAAACCATTTCAAAGACAGACCTTCTTGGTACTACTCCATGTCTATCGCCGCGACATGGGCGGGAGTAGGATCATTAATGGTCGGTATTCAAATGGCGCAGAACTTCGGAATCATTCCGTTTCTGATATGGGCTTTCGGGAACACTATGGCATGTATAGTGTTCGGAATATTCGCGCCGATGATTCCAAAAGTACGCGAGGTTTTCAGAAGCAAACCTATGCAATACGTTGTCGGTTTAATGTGCGTGTTTCAAGTGTGGCTGAACTTAAACGGCATACACATGATATTCAAAGACACGCCGATGACCGGAACATTCGGGCTTGCGCTTGCCTATTTAACAGCAGCGTTCTTCATATTCCTGTTGTTTAAAAACGGAATGATACGAAGCATCTTTACTGATAACGCGAGCTGGGCTGTTGTATACGGTGTCGCCTTACTGCTGACAATCGGCGCGATTATTCATTCGCAAGGCAACATGAATGTTTTATCATTTGGAATGGAGCCTGCCAGTATAAAAAACGGACTGCGCTTGTGCATCCTACTCATACCCGGACCGTTCCTCTATCCGTATTTCTTCAAAATCTTAGACTACAATGACAATAACGACATGGGCGCAAAGAAAATAAATATCCGCAGAGCATTCATAATCGGCGGTTTATTATTCGGCGCGTATTTGACATTTACATTTCTTCTTGCCTGGACAAACTTCAATCCTGTATTAAACATAATTAAAGCGTTCCTGATTTTTATAATCGCGACATCGACAGTATCGTCATTCCTATACAGCATTTACATTACGTTCGGGCGCAAACTCGGGCTTTTCGTGAACATCACCCTTGTAGGATTATGGCAGCTTTTAATTCCGATGGGCGTTCTCGGCGTGTGGACTTTAATGGCTTCTATCCGAATATACATCGTTATCGGCGCAATTCTTTTCGCAATCGCATGGCATTTAATTTCTAAGCGAAAGAAAAAAGGAGCTGCAGATGCGTAAAGAGAAAAAAGAAGTATCAATCGCGGTATTAAAAACGCCAGAGAAAAACACAAGAATACATCCTGAAAAGCAAATCATGGAAATGCGCCGCTCCTTAAAGAAATGGGGGCAGTATAAAAACATCGTCATTGACGAAAACAATCTTGTTTTAGCTGGAAACGGATTAGTAGAGGCGATGCGCGCGGAAGGAATGAAGAAAGCATACGCATTTATTCTTTATGATTTATCGGAAAACGAAAAGAAAAAGCTGATGATGGCTGACAACAAAACGGCAGGCTTGGGAATTGACAACTTAAATAACATTCAGGAAATCATCGGGGAACTTGACGGCGATTTCGATATACCCGGATTTGATGATGACGTTTTGAAATCAATAAATGCCGCGTCAGACCAAATATCGGCAGCATTAGATGATTACGGGAAAGCCTCAGATAATAACATCGCGGAAATTGATTCTCATGTCGATGTAAACGCCGAAACATCGGAGAATGAAACAGACGGCGTGGATCTTCCTGTAACGGATAATGAAACATTCGAGGGGAAAGCCCCTTACACCTGCCCGAAATGCGGTGCTGAAATATGGTTGTAAAGCGCGAAGGTTCAAGAACTGTTTTAGAAGCTGCCCGGAAAAGAATATTAAACGCATTTTCAAACGGAAAGAAAGTTTATGTTTCATTTTCGGGCGGAAAAGATTCGTTATGCCTCTTGGATTTGACATTAAGCCTTGCGCAAGAAGGGAAAATAGATCCAAAACAAATGATTGTCGAGTTCATTGACGAGGAAGCGATATTCGATTGCATAGAAGATTCAGTAATGCGCTGGCGAAAAAAGGTATTGTTAATGGGAGCGCAATTCAACTGGTTCTGTTTGGAAGTCAGGCATTTTTCATGTTTCAATTTACTCGAACAGGATGAAAACTTCATTTGCTGGGACAGCACGAGAAAAGAAACATGGGTAAGGAAGCCCCCGCCGTTCGCAATAACAAAACACCCCTGCATGAAGGACAGGACAAACACGTATCAGGATTTCTTAATGAAGCATAATTCAGACGGAATATGCATCACTGGCGTTCGCATGGCTGAATCGTTACAACGCTCAAAATACATGGCATATTCATTCTCGGCGAATACAGGATTAGCGCGCGGAAATATGGTTTGGGCAATTTACGATTGGAAAGATACTGATGTATGGCGGTATTTGCACGAAAAACAAATAACAATCCCGGATATATACCTTTTTTTATACCAATCGGGAAGCTCATTGAAAAATCTGCGCGTGTCTCAATTCTTTTCAGTGGACACCGCAAAATCCCTTGTAAAGATGAACGAATATTACCCGGCGCTTATGGACAGAATAATCAAAAGAGAACCGAACGCGTATCTTGCGGCATTATATTGGGACAGCGAAATGTTCCGCCATTCTTCTAAAAAGCGCAGGGAACTTGAGGATAAAAAAGACTACAAGGCTGCCGTATACAAATTATTAAGCGATCCGATAAAAAACTTCCAAACAAAAGGCGGATTAACGAACGCACAGCGGATAATTCAAATGCTAATTAAATACGGACCGATTATTCAGGAAAGGGTGTATAAAACGGTTTACGATTGTCTTGTAGGGGGAGATCCAAAACAAAGAACCTTACGGGCTATTATATCGACAATAAATATGCACTATTCGCAGGAAAACAATAATACCACAAGAGGAAAAAAGCATGGAAAATAAAATAACAGCACCGCTTTCAACGCTCCAATGGGTAGATAGAGACAAATTAAAACCGAATGATTATAACCCGAATAAGGTTTCAAGGGAAAACTTGGATTTATTAACGCGCTCTATTTTATCGAACGGCTGGACATTGCCAATAGTAGTAAGACCAGACTTCACAATTATTGACGGCTTTCATCGCTGGACTGTTGCGGGGGAAGAACCCTTAAAAAAGATGTTGAAAAATAAAGTCCCTATCGTAATAGTAAGGCATGAAAACCAATCAGGCGATATTTACGGAACTGTAACCCACAACAGAGCAAGAGGAACGCATCTTTTAGAGCCGATGAAAAACATCGTAAAAAGACTACTCGAACAGGGAAAAACCATAAAAGAGATTGGTAAGGAATTGGGTATGAGACCAGAAGAGATTTTCCGCCTCTCTGATATATCGAAGGAACAGTTCCTACAGCTCATGGCTTCACGTTCTGACGGTTATTCCAAAGAACTTTACATGCGCAGGGTTTGATGATATTATGAAACCCTACTGGCAGTCAGGAAAGTAGAGACATGGTGCAACAATACCGGGAGTTTATCTCTGCGGCGGTAACTGCCCTTAAGGATACTGACTGCTGATTTCTTTTCTTGCATATATGCGTTATATCTGTATATACTCAAATAAATAATTCTATCGCAGCGAAAAAATTCGTAGGTACTTTCAGGCGTGAAATAGTGTGGGTGGCTTTTGACCCCAAAGCATTTCTAGCCATGAAATAAAATTTGGGCTGTTGCACAGGTAGTGGAATTACATGGGAATAAAGAAAGAACCGCAGAAAACCACAAAAAAAACCACACAAAAAAAATCTCCTGCGAAAAAATCCCCTGTTAAAAAAGAACCTGCGAAAACTGAATGCGCAGCGCCAAAACTTTCTGGAAATCTTGTGACGATTGCCGAATTGTCAAAGCGTACAGGCGTGGGAATTAGGATGCTGAGACATCATCAACAGCAGGGAATAATTGAGCCGGAAGTAGTAAGCAAGGGAAAGGAAAGCCTTTATAATTTTGCGAATTGCCTTGCAAAACTTTTCGCGCATTACAGGGATTTAGTAAATAATAAATCCAGCGGTTCAAGAGAATTGAACGATGAAAAGCTCAGACAGATTACAGCAAAAAGAACTTTGGAAGAAATTAAAGTTCAAAGAATACGCGGAGAGTTACATCACACAGAAGATATACAAAGAATAATAGGGGCAATGTTCAGCAGAACGCGCTCAGGTTTTGATTCATTGCCATTGGGCATTGCGCCGTCATTGGTTAATATGTCGGATGCTGTAAAGATTGCAGAGAAGATTAGGATTAGGAAAGATAAGATACTGCATGAAATTACAACATTTGATTTTGATACTTTTATGAAAACAGAAGCAAGTTATGTATCGCAGTTAATAACAGAGGATGAGGAAGATGCTGAACAGGATTGATGAATTGAAAAATACTTATCAGCTCCTCTCTACTCTATTTCAATTGATGAAGCCGCCGCCTGATATAAAAGTATGGGAATGGGCAGAACAGAAAAGAGTTTTATCATTAGAGGAATCATCATCACCGGGACCTTGGGAAAATGAACAAACTCCTTATCTTGTGGAAATCATGGATGATATGACAAACCCTGATATTCACGAGATTGTTTTTTTAGCGGCGCGGCAAATGGGTAAGTCAACAGTGTTTTTAAATTACTTGGGATTTCTAATTGATGTAAGTCCCAGACCAATTATTGTTGTGCAACCAACAGGAGACTTAGCAGAAAAATTTAGTCAGACGCGCGTATCAAATATGTTTAGAGATACGCCGTGCTTAAAACAATTAGTACCAGATGACAAGTCGCGGGATTCATCAAATAAAATATTATACAAAGAAGGTAACGGCTGGTTCTTAATCCTGACGGGAGCGAATAGTACGGCTGGAATTATATCAATGCCGATACCAGTAATTTATTTTGACGAAATAGATCAATACCCGAAAGACTTATCGCGGCAGGGCGATGTTATTTCTATTGCAAAGAAAATGCAAACAAACTTTCCGAATTGGTTAAGCGTATACACATCGACACCGACAATCGAGGGCGCAAGTAGAATACAGGATTTATTAGACAAGTCACAGAATAAAAGATATTCGCACAAATGCCCTTCATGTAGTAAATGGAGCCAATTCGGTTTAAGAGGGGAAGAAAACCCTGATTATAATAAAAGAGTATGGCAAACCAAACTTGACTTTGAAACATTAAAAATGATTTGTCCGCATTGTCTTAAAGCATTTACAAAAGAAGAATGGCTGGAAGGGGGCGGGAAATATATTGCGCAAAATCCTGAAAGCAAAGTCGCGGGCTATCATGTAAATGTATTTGATCACCGGACTAGAACATGGGAAGATATTAGAGATGAATTCATCGAAGCGAATAACGCGGCAAAGAGAGGCGATTATACTCTACTTATAACATTTGTTAATTCGTGCCTTGCAGAAACATGGCAAGAACGCGGTGAGGTTATAGAATCCCATGCGTTTGAAGGTCGGCGCGAAGTTTATAATGCGCAGTTACCTGACGGCGTGTGCGTTCTAACAATGGGTTTAGATGTGCAGGATAATAGATTCGCTTATGAGATTATCGGCTGGGGTGTCGGTTACGAATCATGGGGTATAGAATACGGAGAAATATTCGGCGATACAAGATTGGCAGAGCCGTGGAATCGCATTGATGATTTACTTGTGCGCACATGGTCGTATGGAAATGGAAAGCGTATAAAAATAAGCCGTGTTGCTGTCGATACTGGCGGACATTCGACAACACAGGCATATAATTATTGCAGGGCAAGGCAGTCGCGCGGTGTATATCCGATTAAAGGTCAAGGCGGTAGTAAGATTCCGCTGACACGACCAGCGAAGAGCGCGAAAGAAAAAGGTTTATTTATTCTCGGTGTTGACAGCATTAAAACAGAAATCATGACATGGTTAAAAGTAATAGAGCCCGGAAACGGATACTGCCACTTTCCAAAAGACAAAGATGACATTTCAATAAATGGGTATGATGCTATATACTTTGATATGTTGACAGCAGAAAAAAGAATACTGGTGAGAGATAAGAAAAAAGGTTATACACATTACGAATGGCATTTGATAAAAGGGAAACGGAACGAAAGTTTTGACTGCCGCGTATACGCAAGGGCAGCGTTAAGGATAATGTCTGCGAAAGATGATATAATGCTGATGAGAATACATAAGACTGAGCCTTGGCTTATTACATCGCCGGCAGTATCGAACGGTAAACTTGAGAACATTGTAATTAGAGAGGGAACGAGTAAAACTAAAACAAGCAAAAACAAACGCGCCCGGGAACAGGGCGTAAACTTATAGGCGCATTTGGGAGGATGCATGGAATTATCTGATGAGGAATTGGAAGAAATCAGAATAGCGGCAAGGGGTGTAGAATTCGGCAGTGTAACTATAAATATTTCGGCAACATCAGACAGCTTTGAGCTTAACGTACAGCATAGGATAAGGCGTGTGCGAATACCCGAAGTTAAAAGAATCCCGAAAAAAGTAAAAGTCAGAAAAAAGGCTTGACATTAATGGGTAAAATTATAATATAATCAGAATAACAATATATTCGGCCTACCGAACATGCGGAAGCCCGTAGCGACAGTTAGAGAATTATTCTCTGCCTGTCTCTGCGGGCTTTTTTTATTTGTCCGAAAAACATGGAGAGGGGAATGTCCAGAAAGGATAGGTTAAATAGTGCCAAAGCCGAACTCGAACAGATCAATAAGGCAATAAATACAATTCTCGGCGGTGCGCAATCTTACACAATGGGCAGTCGCAGTTTAACAAGAGCAAATTTGGAAACGCTGTATAAGCGTAAAGATAAACTCGAGGATTTAATCGCCGCTCTTTCCGGGGGCAGCGGAAGATTTAGACGAGTAGTACCAATTTAGGGGAAGGTGTGAATACAGTAATTCTTGATCAATACGGTAAACCAATCTCAAGGATAAATAACAGACACCTTGCATCTGGTTATTCACACTCCGCTGCTTCATTGACAAAACCTGTTTATAAAGGCTGGGATTGGCAAGGCGGATCTCCCGATGATGATATTGTCGCTAACCTTCCCATTATCCGACAGCGCTCAAGACAGTTAACAATGGATGCGCCAGTTATTAAAGGTTTGTATAGAACTTTGGCAACCAATGTTGTAGGCGATGGTTTACGCCCTGAGCCGACACCCGATGCTGAATTCTTGGGAATGGATTTAGAAGCTGTAAAAAAATTCAAAGCAAATGTTATTCGATTGTGGGAAGCGTTCGCAGAATCTAAATCATGTGATGTAAGGCACAGAGATAATTTTTATGAACTTACAAGACTTGCATTTCGTTCACAGCAAGAATCAGGCGATGTATTTGTAACTATGCCGCGCATTGAAAGGCGTAATTCCATGTTCGCTCTTAATATACAAATTATCGAAGCGGATTGTTGCGCTGATCCTGACAATTATGATCGCAAGGGACATGAGGACAATGATATTTTCGGCGGTGTGGAAGTGTCGCCTTGGGGAAATGTTTTAGGTTATTGGTTCTATACTGGACATCCGCTTGCGAAAAGAAAAACGCGCACATACAGACATAACGGTAATGTATATCCGCGCTGGATGTTTATTCCCGCTTACGGCGAAGAAACAGGACTGCCGAATGTTTTACATATCATGGAATCGGAACGCCCGGGGCAGCGCCGCGGTATTCCGCTGGTTGCTCCTATTGTCGAATTAGCATTAACGCTTGACCGTTATATTAAAGCTGAGGCAATCGCCGCGCAGATACAGGCGATGTTCACTTTAGTAATTACTTCTGAAAATCCCGAAGGCATGGCTGGCGAAATGGAAGCGATGACAGGTGATGAAGGTCGGCGCGTAACAGATGATGACGACAGCTTGCTTGCTCTCGGAAATGGAATAGTACAGTATGCACGCCCGGGGGAAGAACCAAAAGCGATTCAGGCAACACGACCGACAACATCATTTGAACCTTTTATAAAAGCAAATCTGGAAATGTTAGGTCCCGCAGTAGGCGTACCTTACGAATTGTTATTACAGAGTTACAAAAGTTCTTTCAGCGCAAGTCAGGCAGCCATGAATAACGCCCGCAGTAATTTCAAAGTAGTACGCGCTGGTTTGGTTGGTGATTTTTGTCATCCTATCTGGCAGACGTTCATGGATGAATGTGTTATTCGCGGATGGATTGATGCGCCGGGATATTTTGACAATACCATTATGCGAAACGCATACACAAGAGCGAAATGGAATGGTCCGGGTATGCCTCAAATAGATTTAGGAAAGAGCGCGGGGAATTACGAAAAACTTGTATCTTTAGGATTTGCGACAGCGAGCGAAGCCACAAGCGAACTTACTGGCGGAAATTATTACGAGAATATTCAGGAAAGAGGAAGAGAGATCGCCGCTGCGAAAGATGCCGGCTTACCAGTAGCGGCAGCACAATCAATGACAAGTACAGCCGGAGCGATTGCCGGCGCGGAAACGACAAATCAAAGTACAGGGGGAACAGTTTAAATGGCAAAGGCAGTAAAAAAGTTTTACACGATAAAAAATATTCGTGCGGAAAACGGAACATCTATAGGTCGCTTAGATATTTATGGTGAAATTGCACCTATGGAATTTTGGGGTGATGAAGTTACACCCAAAGGACTTGTAGATGATTTGAATAAGCTCGGAAATATCAGCGAAATAGAATGTCATATTTTTTCTTATGGCGGTGATATGTTTGCAGGATTAGCAATTTATAACATACTTTACAGCCGGCCTGAAACTGTATCTATATACATCGAAGGTGTTGCCGCATCAGCCGCGGCGATTATCGCTTGCTCTGGCGACAAAGTATACATGAGAAAGTCAGATATGATTTATTACCACAATATGCTGTCTGATCCGGGCATGATCAATGAGCATGAAGCGCGTGATCTTGTGGAAGAATTTGAGAAACTCAAAGAAGCATATGTCGTTCCTTTTATGAACAAAAGCGGAAAAACTTGCGAAGAAATTATTGCGCTTCTTGATGGTAAAAATAAAAAAGGCACATGGCTTACAGCGGATGAAGCTATTGCTTTCGGATTATGTGACGCATATACACCTATAAACAAAATTCCATCACAGATGGCAGCTTGTATCAGCCCAGGAGTATTTAATTATCGCGGATATAAAATAGATTTTTCTGGTTATGACAAGGCAGCAGAGAAAACTGCCGGAATAATAAATTCGAGTGGAGGTAATCTTATGGCTTTTCCAAATCCTTTCAAAAAGAAAAATGGAAAACCGGCTGCCAAAAAAACAAATGTAAAGCCAAAAGCAGAAATTACATTTGTCGAAACGGTATGCCCGAGCTGCTCTGGCGCTGTAAATCTTAATCCCAATACAGGGGAAGTATTTGCAGGCGGCGCACAGCAGGTAGAATCAGGAACCGATCAGCAGAACGGTGACGCGCAGGGAGATACAACGCAGACAGTATTGGCAAGGCGAATGCCTGGCAATATAAAAACTGCACTGTTTTCAATTTGCTGTCCTCATTGTGGCGAAGATTATGTCTGGGACACAGATGTCAATGCTGACGGCGAAAGCGGAACGACAGCAAGCCCGTCAGTACCCATTGGCGGTAATCAACAGCCGGCACAGAAACCCGCAGAACAGCAGACCGAACCTGCTGCGGAAGCGGCGCAGGCTGCTTGCCCGAATTGCGGAGCGCAGGTCGATTACGACACTGAAACCGCAGAGACAGGTGTCGATGAAGCGACAGGCGCGGAAGGTTATCTGCTGACTTGTACGGGTTGCAATACGCAATTCATCGAGCCGAAAGAAGCGGCAGATCCAAACTCTGTTCCTGTCGGTGCATCTGCGAAAGAACAGAACGCTTACAAAGCAGGTGTTATGGCAGAACGCAATCGTCAGTCAGCGTTAGACGAAATGGCGCAGGCAGCGCCGGCATTATCAGCAATGATAACAGCGGCGAAAAAATCAGGAACATCAGCCGAAACCATGAGCCGTAATGTCATACGCGCAATGGCGCAGGGCAAGGGTGGAGTGGCGAACATCGGAACCGCGAAGTTTGCCGCGGCAATAGCAAGAGACGTGCAGGCAAGCGGAGTTAACACAATGAGAAAACCGAACCATGCCGCAGCGCCTCAGAGTGTAGGAGATGCGGCTTATGAAAGATTTGCCGCTGAATATAACAAAGGTAGAGGGGGAAAACAAGATGTCAAAGCGTAATTTATTTAATCCGCTTATAGCGCAATCGGAAACAGATGATCTTTATAACGGAACACTGATTTTCCGCAAAACACGGCCTGTTGATGTTAGCGCAAGCGGCACTACTGGAATTATTAAGCGCGGCAGTCCGCTGTACAGTTCTGACGGAAAGAATTACACCGTATGGCAACCCGGCAATGTTATTGTCGGTATTCTGTTATTCGACATTGATCTGTCAGAAACAGAGGAAGCGGAAAACGCGACCATGGGGCTTACTGGCGAATTCAACCAGAACAAAATCGAGGAAGCGCTTGGATCAGCACTTGATCCGGCTGCTATTCAAACCGCTTGGGGTAGGCAGATTCATATTGAACCTAGCTATGGATACCCTGATGCAGAAACATTCCCGTTGGGTAAATAAGGAGGAGCGAAATGGGAACACAGGGTACAAATACAACTACCAGTAACGGAGCGCAGAGAACGCAAATCGCACCTATCGAAACGATTCTTCCGAAATCACGTTTTTTCAGTTCATATTTTATGGGCGGTGTTAGCGAGCATCTTCCTTCCGCGGAAGTCGAATGGGATTATTTTACAAAAGCAAGTCCCTTGGCGCATTTTGTCGGTGACGGTTTAACCGTTCCCGCAACAGAACGCGGCACATTTAAAACAGCAAAGATCGAAACCCCGCGCTATCAGCATAGAAAAGTTCTCGGTCTTAAAGACATGAAAAACCGCTTGCCCGGCGAGCCGCACGGTTCAATGCCGGCTTCAATGTTTAAAACATTAGAAGAAAGAGCTGCGCGCCTGCGGTTTGAGGATGATGTCGAATGCGTGGAAGCTGTCGCAGATATGCGCGAGCTTGTTACTGCCAAATTTATAACCGAAGGTGTTGTGCAGGTTAAAGGTTACGGCGTTGATCGGGAAATTGACTACAATCTTCCGAACAGAATAGTTCTGCTTGGTTCTGATCAGGCAGCATTCGCCGCTGATCCTTTCACATTCCTTCGCACATGGATAAGCGCATTGAAACGTCTGGGATTCAGACCGACAGAAGCAATCATGTCACCGGAAATCTGGCGCTTCTTTGAAGCAAATGAAAAGTGGATTGCCCAGCTTAACAATCTCAGGATTGAAAAAGGTTCGATTGATCCTCTTGAAGAAATTGAGTATGGCGCACCCGCTTACATGGGACAGGCGCGTGATCCATTCTTGAAATTCTACACACAGGAAAGCGAGTATTACGACATCGAAACCAAAACGATGAAAAGGCATTTGCCCGAAGGTTCGTTAATACTCACGACACCCGAAGCAAGGCGCAATCGCTTTGTTTACGGATCGATTGATTATATGGAGAACGGTCAATTCAGATCAGTTTCTGGCGAGTTCATCAGAGAAGAATGGCACGATGACAGAGCGGCAACCAGTGAAATATTGGTTACATCAAGAGCCGTGCCGATTCCCGCAAATACAAATTCATGGCTTGTAGCCACTGTCATGTAAGGAGGCAATCAATGGCAGCGAAATATATGACGCGTTGTGTTGTTATGCGCAACGGAAAGCAGTATAAAAAAGGCACTTTCATCGAGGACTTGTCTGAAAAAGAAATCAAACAGGGGCTTGCTCAGAACTGGCTTACTCCTGTCGGCGAAGTCGATGACGAGGACGGCGAAGGTACAGAAACAGCGAAAGCCGTTAAAGCGAAAGCCAAAGGCGGGAAAAACAATCCGAAAAAGGACGATGACAAAACAAATACTACACCCGCAACAGATGTTACTCCCACAAGGGAAGAACTGATGGTAGAAGCGGCCGCGCTTGAAATTGCCGATTTAATTACAGATGAAATGCCTGTTGAAGAAATTCAGCAGATGATCGAAGAGGCGAAAGCGAAGTAATGGATTTTAGGGAAGCGCTTGCTAATGATATTGACAATGTATTTTTTAACACAGAGGAATTTGCAGAAACAGTTGATATTGACGGCAAGCCTGTCCCTATTATACTCGACAACGATGCGCTTCTTAAAATGCCGGAGTTATTTGCAATGGGATTAGTAGAGGGCGAACAATTCATTTTCATAAAAGAAAAAGATATGTACCGCCCTCCGCAGCCCGGCGATCAGATAACGAAAAATGATGAAGCTTGGTACGTCAGACACACCGTCAGCAATGAGGGTGTGTTTGCTATTAGGATCGGAAGGAGTCAAACATAATGGAACTGATTGACCGTTCGCCGCAGGGACTTATAGATGCCCTTTGCAAACGAATTGAAAAATTATTAACTCCTTCATTCTGGTATCCTGATGAGCGTAATGAAAATGAATATCGTACACCCACTGTTTACGCGCAGCTCTTACCTGTATCGCTTACATCATCACCTGAGAGGGATAAATCAAAAGACTATCCTATAGTTCAAGTTGCTTGCACTTCCGGCATTATTTCCGATTTTTCCGAAGTGTCTAACGGTTCAAATATAACAATTCAAATACATTTTGGCGGACATAGTAAAGACACTGACAATCAAGGCTGGCGCATACCGATGGCGATGCTATGGCGCACTTTACAAGATTTATTATCAAACACAATTTGCAATGGTTATCAGCTTGATACGCCTATTAAATGGTCTCCGTTAGGTAAAAACGAACCGCCTTATTATCACGCATTTATTGAAACGGTCTGGACGGGTTGCCCTCCGGCCTTGGAATTTCCCATTGAAGATAAGGTTCTTCATGGGATAGAAAATCAAAACTAATTTTATGGAGGTGCTATAATGGCATATTTTCATGGAGTACGGATCACAGAATCACCCACACCTTTGCAAGTTCCTGCAAGTGTAGATTCTGCGCTGCCTGTCGCGATTGGTGTCGCTCCGGTACATAGACTGGAAAATCCCGCGATTGCAGTTAACAATCCTACATTATTATTCAATTTCCCCGAAGGTGTAGCGGACATGGGTTATATGGACCCGCAACACTGGAAAAAATTCCCGTTGTCGATGATGATGTATTCGCAATTCCGAATTCATCTTGTTTCGCCGTTGGTTTTAATCAATGTGTGGAACCCGCTTAAAGATGCGCAAGATGTCGCTATACCTGAACTTGCTGTAATAAATGGCATTGCGACCATTGACGATCCTATGGCGATGATCTCCGCAGTAATCGTACACAGCGCGGCAGTCGGACAGCCTGATTACATAAGGGATAACGATTACAGTCTGCGTTATGACGGCGATAAGCTTCTCATTGTGATAAAACCGGAAGGCGCAATTCCTCCCGGCACGATAAAGTTAAGCGTAACATACAAACAGGCGACTGTTGACAATGTAACGAAAAATGACATTATCGGGGGCGTTGATCCTACGACAAACCAAAGAACAGGTATTGAACTTGTAGATGAAGTTTTCGCGGTTATGCGCAAAATACCCAGCTTCTTGCTTACACCGGGCTGGAGTCATATTCCCGAAGTCGCCTCTGTTCTTAGCGGTAAAGCGGAACATCTTGAAGGTCAATTCTCTTGTATCGCATTGGTAGATATGCCGACAAAAGGACAATATTCAAACTACCGCAATATTCCCAAATTTAAAAACGACAACAGTTATGTAAGTCCTTTTATGTTTGCGGATTGGCCGTGCGTAAAAATTGGCGATCAGGTTTTCTTGCCTTCTGTAAGATTGGCAGGTATGTATGGCGAAGTTGACGCGAAAAACGGCGGACTGCCTTATGAACAGGCTTCAAATAAAAATCTGTCGATGACCGATCTGTGTGATGAGGATGGAAATGTAATCCCAATGATGTCCATAACTCAGGCAAATTATTTGAACGAAAACGGCATCGGAACATTCATCAATATGGACGGCTGGCGCGCATGGGGAACTGAAACAACAGCATTCCCGGGCAATACCGACATAAAAGATTTTGAACGCGGTGTTCGTCGTATGTTCTCATTCACTCAGAATGTGGTCAACAGGACAATGTGGCAAAATGTTGATAAACCGATCCGCAAGCTGTTAATCGACACAGTTCTTTTAACAGGAAATGCGTATATCAATACTCTTGTATCACGTCAGGCAGTTATTGGCGGTCGTGTTGAATTCTTGCGGGAAGATAATCCAAATCAGGCGCTTATGGGTGGAACAATGCTGTTCCGCGTTTTCCTTACACCGCCGAACGCTGCGAAGGAACTCTGGTTTGATTTCAGCTATGACCCCAATTACCTTAACAGGTTATTCGGATAGGAGGGAAAAAATATGGGTATAGCAACAAAAAACAATGTTTTCAAATTGTATAACAGCGATACGCAGAACGCTCTTGACGGAGTTGTTACTGTTACATTGCCTAGCTTTGAATTGGCATCTGATGCGTTCAAAGGCGCGGGACTCGCTGGCGAAATCAATGTACCAGCTCCGGGTGTCATGAACGCAATGACAGCAGAAATTAGCTGCCCGAAAATTTACAGCGAAATTAAAAAGTTTCTTGAATTGGGCGGAACAAAGACACTTGATTTGCGCAATGAAATTGTAGTCCAAAATCCTGACACTCATTCGCAAGAAAAAAAGCCGGATCGTTGGGTTATTAAAGGTCCCGTAAGCGCGGCAAATCCCGGTTCTGTTGAACAGGCAGCGGCTGGCGATGCTGGATTTACAATGCAGGTTTATTATGTGCATCACTGGCTGGACGGCGAGGAAGTTCTTGAATGGGATCCGTTCAAGTACATATACAAAGTCAACGGCATAGATATGCTGGCTGAAACAAGACAGAATCTGCTTGTTTAATTCTGGAGGTATTAAATGTTCACAGGAACTGTAACAGTAAAATTATCTACACCCGCAAAATGGGAAGGTGAAGAAATTTCCTCACTGGTTTTAGATTTCGGGAAAGTTAACGGCGCGATGATTAACACTTGCGAACGGGAAACTTTTGGAGGCGGGAATATTTCAGGTATAAACCGCCCTACGTCGTCAGAATATTGCGCGCGCCTTGCCGCGGCTATTTCAGGAAAGCCTTTTAGACTTATCGAAAAAATGCCGTTCGGCGATTATGAAACGATTTGGCAAACCGTGTCAGCGTTCATAATGCACAGAAACCCGCAAGAATTTTATAACCAGTTTACAGAAGGTGACGAAGAAAAAAAGGATTTTACGAGTCCGGCAGCGACAGCAAAGCCGGAAGCGGAAAAACCCAAAGCGGAACCGAAGTAAATATATTTACTGATGTTGAAAATCCCTCTAAGTATCTTAGGGGGATTGCTATAGGGCTTTCGATGGTGCTTAACACTCCGATACCGTATTGGTTTGAAATACCGTTATCGGAGTTGTTTGCATATAACGATGATGTTGAAAAGGTTTTGAAGGAAGCGAATAAACCAAAACCGGGGAAATAAAATGGCAGGTGCAAAAAAAACTGTATGGGACTTGGCTCTCGAAATAACAGGACAGGATAAAGGCGCGAAGGCTGCGCTTGCCTCTATAAAAACGAACATTAAAGATGTTCAAAATGCCGGTAAACAACTCAGCAAAGATTTCAGCGCATTTACAACTAACGCATCAAAGTTAGCCCTTGGCGTTGTCGCTGGTGTCGCTGCCGCGGGCGCGGGTGTTATTACTATGGCGAATTCATTTGCCTCTGCCGGGGATCAGATTGCGAAAACTGCTGATTCCCTTGGCATGGCAATCGAAGGGTATCAGAAATTAAAATACGCCATGACTGACAGCGGACTGGAAGCCGCAGAATTTGACAGCGCAATTCAAAAAATGACGAACACGATAAATCAAGGCGCTGCTGGAAACGAAGCGGCACAGAAACAATTAGAAAATATAGGGCTTAGCGCATCGAAGCTGGCATCCATGCGCCCGGAAGAGGCGTTCGAGAGAATCGCCGATTATATGCAAACGCTGCCTGATGACGCATCAAGAGCGAATGCGGCAATTGTACTTTTTGGAAAAACAGCGGGACCGCGTATGGCAGCGGCAATGAAAAAAGGAAGCGCCGGCATACAGGCATTAGGAGCTGAGGCTGAAAGTCTTGGCATTATTTTTTCTGAAAGCCAGGCAAGAGCGGCTGAGGAATATGGAAATCAAATGAACCGCTTAAAATCCTCAGTGACTGGAATGAAAAATCAATTTATAGGCGGTGCAATAGGACCGTTAACGCAGGCTTTCGCAACACTCCGCGGAGCGATACAGGAACAGATGCCTGTTATACAGGAATTAGGCGCGAAGTTTGGTCAATGGTTAGGTGACATGATTGCACGATTGCCGGAAGTAATCGCAAAAATAAAAGAAGTCGCAACAAATGTTTGGGATAATATAACGAAGGTCAAGGATTTTGTAGGCGGTTGGAAAAATCTTGCTGTTATAATCGGTGTGCTGTTGTCATTAAAGACAATTCTATCGGGTGTTAAAGTTGTAATATCCGCGGTAACGTATGCGCAAACAGCATACAACGCCGCAGTAAATATATCAAAGAGCGCAATAGTTGCGTATAAAGCGGCACAGACAGCAGCCGCAGCCGCAGGGAAAGGTTTAACTGTCGCACAGTGGGCATTGAACGCGGCTATGGCGGCAAATCCAATCGGTCTTATTATCGCCGCTGTCGCTGCCCTGATTGCAATAATTGTTTTAGTTGTAAAAAATTGGGACACAATTAAAGAGGCAATGGGGAAGGTTTGGGAAAAAGCCAAAGAAGTATTCGGAAAAATTAAAGATTTTATATTAGAAATATTCACGAAAATAAAAGAATTTATTGCTGGCGTATTTGAAGGTATAAAAAATATTGTCAGCGGTGTAGGTGAATTTTTCGGCGGTGTTTTTAATAAAATAAAAGATGGTGCAACTAAAGCATGGAGTGGTATTAAAGATACTGCTGGCAAAGCATGGGACGGTATAAAAGGAGCCGCAAGTAAAGCTGGCGGTTTTCTTAAAGATAATTGGAAAAGCGTTGCTATTGGTATGGTAAACCCTGTTGCTGGCGGATTAACAGCACTTTATAAAAACCATGAGGGCTTCCGAAATTTAGTTGACGGCGTTTGGGGAAAAATTACAGATGTCGGGGCGAAAGCATTAGCAAAGATTGAAGATAAGTTTCCCGGTCTTGTAGGTGTCGGTCGTGATGTGTTCGGTGCGATAAAACAAGCTGCCAAAGGTGATTTTAGTGGTATAAAAGATTTAGGTAACAGAGCAATTGAAGGATTGAAAAACGGTTTTGCCAATTTTAAAGATTCAGCCTGCGAAAAACTGTCTGCTGTCGGCGACTTCTTTGGCAATGTGGGTGAAGGTATAAAAAACATAGCCGGAAATGTCGGCAATTTTTTCAAAGTTGTTTGGGAAAATGCTGTCGGCTTTGTTAAAGTTATAATTGACGGATTTAAGTCATTTTTCAGTTCTGTATTCTACACAATTAAAACGGTTATCGGTTTATTCTCAGATTTTTTCAAGAATGTATTTACTGATCCTGTTGGAGCTGTAAAAAATCTGTTTTTTGGAATTGTCGATGTTATTAAGGGAATATTCGACAGCATAAAAGAGAAAGTTCAATCTTTCGTTAATTTCTTTACAGAAAAATTTAAATTCATCGGTGATATTATCGGCGGTGTTAAAGATTTTCTCGGCGGTGTCGGAAACGCTGTATCAGGCGCAGTAAGCGGAGTTAAAAACTTCGTAGGCGGTTTGTTTGGTCATGCTGACGGCGGTATTTTCACTACTCGGCATATTGCAGAGATTTGCGAAAAGGGACCGGAAGCAGTTGTGCCGTTAAACAACAGTAAAAACGGTTTTGATATTTGGAAAGAAGCCGGCATGATAGGCGGTTATATGAAAAAAGCCGCAGCGGACAGCCAAAGCACAGGTAAATCAGAAACACCGCCTGTTATGAAAGCTGCGGCAAGTCAAGTTTCAAATAACAACGGCATTACTCTTAATGTCGATTTCAATATGACAAATAATTTCTCTGGTTCTCCTGAAAAAGCAGTTACACAAATAGAAGCAGCCGGGCAAATCGCCGCAGATGATTTTGTTTCAAGAGTGAGAGACGCACTCGACAGCATAATGCGTGATCAGCGCAGGGCAAGTTTCGCATGAGGCAAGTATTGGTAGCGCAAGGCGATGTTTGGGACTATCTCAGTTTCAAATTATACGGTGATGAAGGGTTTGGTCATGTTCTTTTAGAAGCAAATCCGAAATTGAGACAAATCGTAAAGTTTGAAACATCGGAAATAATAAATGTTCCCGATAGACCGCAGACAAGGGTGCAATCATCGGCAAGCTTACCGCCGTGGAAGCAGGTGTAATATGGCTGGATCAAGACGTGCATATATAAAAATCGAATATGCTGGACAGGATATAACAGAAGCACTCTCTAACTCCGTAACAATATTACAGTATGTCGATAAAGCAAGCGGTTCCGCGGATGAATTAACAATTACCTGTCATGATCGCGAAGGACATTGGCACAATGACTGGTATCCGAAAATCGCCTATGCTCCGCCTCAGCCTCCAGAACCGCCTTACGATTATACAGAAATGGCACAAGCATTACAGAACGGTACAACCGCGGCAAATCTGCAGAGGCTTATTGATGAATCAGATTTAACGCCCGAACAGGGAAGAACATTACAGCGCGTAACACCGACAGCGACATGGCGCGATTTCACATCACGCAATCCACAGTATAGAGGTTTCGAGGGCAAACTGTTACTCATACAAGATATTAAAAGGGGGATTATAAGATAATGTCAGACTTTAGCGACATCACAGCAGATCCTAGACCGACAGCGCCTCCCCCTGCCCCTGCCGCTCCTGAAATAAAAGAAGGAACGGAAATAGTGAATAACGCAGTATCCGGCGCAATTCTCAGCGTTAAAATATGTGTTGAAAATTGGAATGCTGACGGCGAATATGACGAATTAGACTGCGGGAAATTTGAAATTGATACCGTAGATTTTTCGGGACCGCCTGATATGGTTTCAATTAAAGCAGTATCTACTCCGATTTCCACAGGTATGCGCAGAGAAGAAAAGACAAGGGCATGGGAAGATACAACGCTTCAAAAAATAGCGCAAGATGTTGCGGACGGTGCAAATCTTGAATTGATGTATGAAGTAGAGGGAGAAATTGAACTTGATCGTGTAGACCAAATAGAAAAATCCGACATGGCTTTTCTGCATGAACTTTGCAAAGAATACGGCATATCGTTAAAAGTATCGAGTGAAATTTTAGTTTTATTTGAGGAATCAGCTTATGAAGCGAAAGATGTAATTGATACTTTCGACAGAAGTGAAGTCAGAAGTGAAACAAATAAAAGCGGAAGGATTTTAAGTTACCAATTTTCGCAGAATACTGGTGATACAGTATGCAAAGTTTTATTAAGTTACAAAGATCCAAAAAGCGGGCAGTTAGTACAGGCAGAATTTACGCCAGAGAAACCGCCTGAAACTGGACAGACAGGATTGGTTAATTCAAGACCGGGAGATTTACGCGATGATAACTTCCGGGAAGGAAACGACACATCATCTGATGCTTCGGGCGGAACATTTGATACAGGATTTAATGCATTCAATGATACCGCTGATGACTTTGAAAATATACGCTCTGACAGAACAGATAACGCTATGAGAAAAGCGAAAGCAATAGCAAGGGAGAAAAATAAAAACGAATGGACGTGTACCTTGAGATTGGTAGGTAACGTAAAAATGGCTGGTAGTGTAAATATTCAGCTAACAAATTTCGGCGTATACAGTGGCAAATACAGTGTCGATGAAGCCACGCATGGAATAGGCGGCGGGTATACGACAACAGTTAAAGCTCACAAGGTTCTTATAGGGTACTGATATGATGCAACAGGGACAGACATCAGAACGTGATGTAAACAGCGCAACCGCAAGAGTCGCAATGGATGATTTAGGCGGATATGTAAGCGGAAAGATGCAGGTTTTATTTCCAGCCATTGGAGGCTGGAATTGCTTTTGGACACCGAAAGAAGGGGATCATGTTGTAATATCTCGGCTGTCGAATAGTAAATCAGAGGGTTATGTAACAGGCAAAGTTTACACAGGAAATAAAATGCCTCAAGGCGGTGCGCCGAATATAATATTGCTTGTCAGTGATGATGGAAAAAATGTTATAAGATTTGATGCTGACAATGGCACATTAGATTTAATTGTTGATCAAGATGCTTCTGTAAAATGTAAAAACATAAATATAGAAGTCAGCGAAACGGCAATTATAAATACAAAAAACGCTGAGGTAACTGTTGAAGAAAATGCAACAGTTGAAGTCAAAAAAGAAGCGAATATCACAGTGGAAACGGCAAACATCGAGGCAACAAAAGAGGCAAATATAAATTCTCCGAAAGTAATTATTGATTCAGCAGATGTTGAAATAACAGGCGGTAATTTTTCAATGAAAGGCACTGTATCGCCAGCAACGGGACCGCTATGCGCTATACCGAATTGCCTTTTCACTGGTGCGCCTCATGGCGGTAATAAGGTAGCGGGGACTTAGTATGAGTATGAACGCAGCGGATATGAAAAAAGCGATTATCTCTGAAATAAATAAAGAAGCCAATAGCGCAGCGAACGCAAATAAGAAATTCGGCGATGCTATTCTTAAATATATCGTTGACAATATGGAAATTACTTATAGCTGGTCAGCTACTAATCCGACATCAGGCGCAAGTGATCCGCAGACTTCTTTCAAGGCTTCCCTTTCTGGTTCTGGTACGTTAGGCGTATCAGGTTCATTCGCAATCTTTCTTGTAACACTTGCTGCTTTTATTAAAAGCAGTATAAAAATTTCTCCTGCGGCTGGTTTTACTTTGGCTCCGCTTTCATTTAATCCCGCTGGTGTAATAACAGCAACGCAGGGAAAAGAAGATGATCCCGATAAGGCAATGGAAAACTTCTGTTCTCAAATTATTTCAAGCCTTAAAATAAGTTTTCCAAACCCTGCGCCGTCAGCCGGTAGTCATGCCGCATTTACAGGCGCGACAACCAAAATGGTGATCGCATGATAGGAGGAATATTTTAATGCTTTTAGGTTCATGGGGACCGTTGGTCTTCGATGTTTCGGGTATCGGCGCATTAACATTTTCAGAACTTACTCAGGATGTTTCCGGGCGGTGGGCTGTTCACGAAGTTGTGAACACCGCGCCGATTACTGAGTTTTTAGGTCCCGGTCAAGATGAGGCAGAAATGAGGATTATCCTTTCAAAGATGTTAGGTGTAAATCCAGAAGCAGAATATGAGTTATTAAGGCAAATGGTACGCACAGGTCAAAACTTTCCTGTTATTCTGCGGGGCTTTCCTCTATCTGGAAACAATTGGTATCTCGATTCAATTAGTGGAGCTTCCTCAAAGTTTGCCGCGGGAACAGGCGAAGTATTGTGGATGGAATTGACTGTTAATTTTAAGGAGTATAACTGATGGCTGAATTTTCAACAACAGATAC
The DNA here is from genome assembly GCA_009788065.1 of Treponema sp. Lineage (GTDB taxonomy): Bacteria > Spirochaetota > Spirochaetia > Treponematales > Breznakiellaceae > WQXQ01. The sequence continues at coordinate 11,792 of WQSF01000009.1, read as the reverse complement.
ACTTCCTGCGGGTATTGTTTTCGGCGCAAAGGATTTACAGGAAGTTATGCAAAACGTAAGAACGATAATTACAACACCGAAAGGCACATTACCGCTGGATCGTAATTTTGGTATCTCTTTTAATTTTGTAGATAGTCCAATTCACAAAGCACAAGCAATGGCAGAGCAAGAAATATTTATGCAGTTAAGGAAGTATGAGCCGCGGGCAATACTCAAACAAATAACTTGGCGTGCTGATCCGTTAAGCGGAAGTTTTAAGCCAAATGTTACCGTACAAGTGAGGTTATAATATGGGATTTGATACTTTACAATTTTCGCAAGATGACGCGCGCGTTATTGCCGACAGATTACAGGAATTGTTCGAGACAATAAAAAGAGCGAACGGCGAAGCGGGTTTCAGATTATCGCTGGCAGCTCCTGAAAAACTGATACAGTTAACCGAAGCGGCAATTCTTGCACAGGTAAATCATGACATTGACAAAACTGGAAAGGGAAATCTTTTATATTTCGCAGATGATTCTACTGTAGAACACATCGGTTATTTATATGGAGAGCGCGGCAACCGCATGGCTGCTTCTTACGCTCTTACAACATTAAGGTATAAGCTGGCAATTCCGCGAAATGTGACTACTGTAATTGCGAAAGGTTATCGGTCAACATCAGATAATAAAATATTTTTTGCAACATTAAAGCAGTCAGAAATTCCCGCAGGCGAATTATATGTCGATGTTGAAGCGCAAAGTTTAACTTCCGGCGCAATCGGTGACGGTATCAAAATAGGCGATATAAAAAATATGGTTGATCTTGTGCCGTTTGTTGTTTCGGTAGAAAACATTACGGTAACGAACGGCGGTGCTGAAAAGGAAGAACTGGAAACTTACAAACAAAGACTGCGGTTACTGCCGGAGTCTTTTTCTGTTGCTGGTCCCGATGGCGCTTATGAGTTTTGGGCAAGGTCGGCAAATCCCGGCATAGTTGATGCAAGGGTGTGGATGCCAGAATTAGATATGACAAAGTTTGCGGCGTTCTTACAGCCATGGGGTATTTCAGATGCGGCAGCATTCTATGAAGCATTGGGAAATTATTACAGAGAAAGCGGAACAGGACCGGGAAATGTTGACGTAACGGTGCTTATGAAAAATGGAGAGTTACCTTCTGAGGAAGTATTAAGCCAGGTATCGGAAACACTATCGCCGAAAACGCGCCGTCCGCTGACAGATTACGTTCATGTTGTTATGCCTGAATCAGTCGAGTTTAATATTGATTTTCAATACTGGATTGAAATAGAAAGAGCGACAGAAGCAGCCTCAATTATTGATGCTGTTGACGCTGCGGTAGAACAATATATCGAGTGGCAAAAATCCAGACTTGGTTTAGATATAAACCCTGATACTCTGCATAAACTTGTAATGAATTGCGGAGTGAAACGTGTTGTTATAACAGAGCCGGTATATACAGAGCTGAAAATATATGAAGCCGCGCAATTCGGCGGTAACAAATCAGTAAATTATCAAGGATTAGAGGAAGCATAATGGAATTAAGTAATGTTTCTATTTTAAATTTACTTCCTCCCAATATCGCAAACGACAACAATGTCAAAATGATGGCTGAGGCGTTTAATAAAACGTTACACGACATAATAAATAAAATACCCGACTTGGCTATAATACCCAATTTGATGTTAGATAAAATCGTTAATGAAACGCTGGTAGATTTACTTGCTTGGCAGTTTCATGTTGACTTTTATCAGCCTGATTTACCATTAAATGTAAAAATAGAACTGGTTAAAAAATCGCTTGACTGGCACACGAGAAAAGGAACGCCGTCTACAATTGAGGAAATAGTAACGGAGATATTTGCTGAGGCAAAAATTGAGGAATGGTATGAATACAAAGGATTGCCACATCATTTCCGCGTAACGGTCGGTGACTTCCTTCCTGACAGCGCGACAATTGCGAAAATTACAAGGGCGATAAACTCTGTAAAGAATACGCGCAGTTTCTTGGACATTATGACATCTATAATTATTTTCCATGACGAATTACCAATGGAAGAAAGCAATACAATGGTCGGTACATTACACACTACACCCGACACGTTATCACAGAAAGTAAAAAGAAATGGGCGCGTTCTGAGAAACGGAAAAACCGTATTTGATACGGAATTAACTCATTTATTCCGCAATGGTAACGTTAAACGAAACGGAATTGAAAGAAGAAACGGAACGCAAAGAGTTCTAGCAACGGGCGCGGTTTTCCAGCCTGTTAAGAGAAGTTCCGGAATACAAGATACTTTCCTGTTGGGTATTGGTAACGACCACACAGACGAATGGAAGTCTATCATATACCGTAAAGGCTCGATACAGAGAAACGGAACTATTAAAAGAAACAGCCTTAAAAGTTCAATATTAGACAGTCCCAGCGTTATTCAGGTTAATGTATTCCACACTGACAAAATGACAATAACCGATCTTCTCGATGTGGCTGTTGAAAATAACGCATTAGAAACAATAAACAGGAATATTAAAAGAGACGGCAGCCAAAAGAGAAACGGAATTTTAGCGCGTTCATCAAATGGCATTGTCGATCCGTTTGTAATTGATGTTTCCGGCGATATAAAGGAAACAGAAAATATAAAAGTTGCTGATAGTTTTTCTATCAGCATGATTCATCATTACTTCCGTGACGGTACAAGAAGAATGAACGGAAGTTTTAAGCGAAACAGTATGATTTTAATTCCGTTGGAATAATCAGATAAATTTTCAGGAGGAAAAGCATGATTAAGTTTGTTGAGGATTTAGAAGAACAGGGACACGCTCTGAAAGGCATCCTCACGATTAAAGTTTTTAAGAAAGGTGTTCTCATTCAGGAGATCGTCGATAAAAACTTGATCGTTGACGGTGCGCGTAATCAGGTCGCGCGGCTTATTGCGGGTAACGTAATGGGGCGCAGCGTAAACAGAATAGCATTTGGCACAAACGGAGACGAACCGACTGTTGCTGATACCGCTATTACAAATGCGTTCATAAGGAACGTAAAGGGTTTCAGTTACCCGGCAACAGGACAGGTTCAAATTGACTGGGAGCTGCCTGTTATGGAAAACAACGGAATGGCAATTATGGAATTTGGCTTGCTTACGGCGGATGATACGCTGTTCGCAAGGAGAATAAGAAACGATCCAATTCACAAAGAAGCTGACATCAGCCTTGTGGGAAATTGGACAATTATTTTATAAGGAGTAAAACATGGCATTTATACCAGAAAGCCCGGTATGGGAAGAGGGCGTTCGCCGATTTGAGATTGACGATTATTTGCAGGGCGCAACAGGAAACGATCTCGGAGTAGATAATATTCCGTTACAGCAGCTTGCTAACAGAACTGTTTTTCTTAATAGGCAAGTAGCGATGTTAAAAGGCAGAGGCGGTTATCTGTCGGCGCATGATTTCGGTACATTAACACCGACACAGCAGATGTTGACAAATTATGCGTTAGCGGAAATTGGTATTACAGATCAGTTGATGATTTTCAATAATACCCGCGTAAAGAATTTGTTTGACGGTTATGTTTGGGTTTTGAATAACACACCCGACAGCGATCCCCCTGTTTTCGAGTGGGTTAATGACGGTCCCGATATTGTTAATCCTGATTTATCAATGCTTCATTCGGCATCAGTCGAAGGTTACGGCAGAAACTTACTTGATATTCTTGGCGTTACCACAATTCAGGAAGCGTCGATTGAATTACAGCGCAGATGTAATAACAGCGGTCAAATTGACAACAGCGGTATTCCTGATTTCAGCGATCTTATGATCGGCGATTATATTGACGGTTTGGATTTAAGCGGAATCGCGGCACCGACTGGGGGTGATGCTCCGCAGGCATGGAATGAAAATTACAAGAATAACAGAATTGTTATTGCAGGTTTTAACACATACAAAAGGGCTGGCGATACAGTTAATGCGAAAAATCATATCTTGTTTTCATTTAGGCATAATATTGCAAGAAGCCCGATGAATCCGACAAATGATAATACTGGCGGTTATCAGGCAAGCGCATTAAGGGTTTGGCTTGAAGGTGCGACAGGTGACGGAAGCGGTATTTTCGCAACAGCATTAAAACAAAAACTTGGTGATGTACTTTATACCATAAGAAAAGCGCACAGTAAAAAAAGCGATTACGCATGGGGAAATTACACTGTGTTTATTCCCTCAGAAATTGAAATGTTCGGCGTTCCGTATTACGGCGATGAAGGTGTTTATATGGCAGCACTTACATCGCCTGTTGTTGCTCAGCGCGTTGGGTATACGACAAACGTGCAGTTTCCGCTATTTCAAGACAGCACTATTTTCAGGGTTGCGGATTGGAATGGCGCGAGAACTTGGCGCTGGCTTTCTACTCCCTCGGCTTCCTCCTCTGCTCACTTCTGTGGTGTCGGCAACTATGGTCATAGTAGCAGCTACTACGCGAGTTCTGTCGGCGGTGTTGCCCCCGCTTTCTGTGTGGCGTAAAAATAAAGCAAGATGTGGGCGCATTGCAAAGTGTAGCCACACTCATCCTGTTCTCTCACCCCCTTGTGGGGTGAGAGTTGTCTGTGATATGATACTTCCAGTGGGCTGCTTTGCAGCCCACCCTTAATTTTATCTGTCGCGTAAGCGACCGGAAAAAAATTTGAATTTTGCGGGTCTTGCCGGGAGGGGGGCATTGTCTGTTATAAAAAGGAAGCGAGGCATATCTCGGCTTGAATTTTACAATAATGCCCGCGAATTGAGAGCGGAATTAACAGCCTACCTATTAAGAAACTTCGGAATAAGACCAAAAAAACAAATCGAACAGCCAAAAGAAATCCCTGCCGATGAAGAGGTTGCTCTACCCGGAGAAATACCTGACTGGATGATAGATAATTTCAGGACACGCATAATGGATTTATGCCGAAACCTGATGATGAATATTACTGCCGGAAATTCGATATACCCTTCGCCGATGGTTGATCCGAAAACTCCCGATGTTCAAAAAATGCCGATTGAATATGTGCGCCGTGTCCAGTCTGATGAATTGGCAGACAGGCGCAGATACCAAACAGCCGCGATTGCAAATTGTTATCAGCTCATTCAAGAATTACAATATTTCAAAGATGTGTTTTCCCTTCGTTTTGATAACTTTACTATAGACGTTAAAAAACTAATTCCCTATGTTCAGAAAATAGAAAAAGAAATTCAATTACTGAAAGGCTGGCGAAAATCAACTAACGATCTGGCAAAGAAAATTATTAAGGGAGAAAATTAAAATCGTGAATAAGGGTACGGTCTGTTATCGGCTTCCTCCTCTGCTAACTTCTGTAATGTCAACAACAATGGTAATAGTAACAACAACAACGCGAGTTCTGTCGGCGGTGTTGCCCCCGATTCAGTGGAGGCATATTAACAGTAGGTTGTTTACAACCGATTTGCCTCTCCACAGAAGGAGACTGTATCCTTCCGCTTTGCGGAGAATAATAACCCTGATGTGCCTAGGTGAACGCTTCTTGCATGGCGGAATGATGTGCGTTTCATCCGTTTCATACCTATTGGCACTATGTAACATGACAAGCGCACGCCTCCGGGCTTCATTGCTATTAAGCCCGAACGCCCGGAGGATGTTATACAGGGCAACAGCATGACGAGTAACGAAAGAAAATCAGCGCGTTATCAGAGAAGAAAAGAAAAGAGAGATAAAAAACGCGAGGATATAATCACGCCTCTTGACGATTTTACAATCCTGACAGATCCAAATGTTTTATATTCCGCTTTCCGTTCATGTAGAAAAGGCGTGTCATGGAAAGAATCTACCCAGCGTTATGAAATGAGTTTATTTAATAATATTTCCGATACCATAGAGAGGCTTGAAAACGGAAAGGAAATACATCACGGTTTTGTAGAATTTGATTTGAATGAGCGCGGAAAGAAACGGCATATAAAATCTATTCATATTTCAGAACGTGTTGTACAGAAAGCGTTATGCGACCAGATACTTGTGCCTATACTCTGCCGTACTCTTATTTACGATAACGGCGCATCGGTTAAAAATAAAGGAATACATTTTGCGATAAAACGGCTTATTACTCATCTTGCAAAATACTACAGACAAAATAATTATTCAAATGAAGGTTACGCGCTGACAATAGATTTCAGGAAATATTTTGACAGCATTAAGCATGATATTTTAATGGAGCGTGTAAGAAAATATATAAAAGATGAAAGGATAATTGATCTTATTTGGCAATTTATAAAGCCATTCGGCGATAATGTTTCTTTGGGATTAGGCAGTCAGGTTTCGCAGGTGTTCGCGATTTTCCATTGCAATGAACTTGACCATGCAATAAAAGAGAAAATGAGGATTAAGTATTACGGCCGCTATATGGATGATCTGTATCTTATTCATAAGGATAAAAAGTTTCTTGAGGAATGCCTTGAAAAAATAAAAGTGATATGTGAAACCTTGGGCATAACAGTCAACGAAAGGAAAACGCGGATATTCCCATTAAGCGATGGGCTTTTATTTCTAAAAGGAAAATACTTTCTACAGGCGAACGGAAAGATATATAAAAAGCCGACAAAAGAATCTGCGAAAAGAATGCGCCGGAAACTTAAATGTTTTAAATCCCTTGTTACTGAGGGCAGAATGGATTATCAGGACATAAGGGTAGCATTCCAGTCATGGCGCGGTAACTTTACAAGGCGTTTTCATGCCTACAAAAAAGTAAAATTCATGGACAATTTTTATGATAATTTATTTATACATGAACACCCAAAAAATACTTGACTATATATTTATGAAGTAGTAAACTCGTAATATAATTTATTCGGCCTACCGAATTCGCGGAAGCCCGTAGTGACAGATTGAGAATTATTCTCTGCCTGTCTCTGCGGGCTTTTTTTATTGCCCAAAAAAGGGAAAGGAGTATTTGATGAACATTTATCTGGCAAAGAAAAACGGTAAAGTTATTTACCACACGGATCTTGCTGCCATGGCGCAGCTCGATGGAATTTCAAAAGCTGATAAAACGGTAACAATCGAGGAATGGGAAGCAGCCGGAAGCACCGCATATATCGACAGCACCGGAAAAATCAAATTAGGCGAAGAACCCACAGCGAAAGCGAACAGAGAAGAAATCGAAAGTCTTGAAAAAGAAGAAATAACTTTCCAGAGAGAATTGGATGGGAAGGATTATAAAGTCATCAAGGCATCGGAATTTGGGCAGGTACTTTCGCAGACTGATCCTGTTCTTCATGAGCGCCGCGAATTTTGCAGAAACCGCATAAATGAAATCCGCACAAGGCTTGTGGAATTGGGCGTAAGAACTGCTGAATAAATAACGCAGAGAGGGGAAAGCGTGATAGAACAAAAGGAACTAATTGAAAAACTTCGTACTGTAAGAGAGGACATCAGCCTCATTATCGGTATGTATAACAAACTTGACACCTACAGAAAAAATATCTTTGAAGCGAAGGACATCATCGACAAAACCCTCTTTGAATTAACTGGGGACGAATTCTATATAAAGGATAATTATAATGGAAATTAGTTTACAGGAAATCCGCCTTGTAGAAATTGTAATAGCAATAGGCGTTGGTTATTTAATTGTTTCTGGAATATTTAAAAGTGTTGTATCACGCATGAAACATTTGAAAACGCCGGCAGGCTTAGAATTAGATTTAGGCGGGATTGATGAGCAAACAGCGGCTGTAATAAAAACTATATGGAAACGTTTTGATGAACTTCATAGTACGTTATTAGAAAGTAAATCGCAATACAAAGAAATTGTAAAATCCAATGAAGAAATATTAGTAAAACTTCGTGAAGAAAATAAGGTCATCATCGGAAAACAAAATGATATGCAAATTGACCTTTATAAAGTTATTTTTTCAATGGAAGATATGAACGATGAAGAACGCTTAGTTGCTGGATTAAAATATATCTATGAAGGATATAATCATCAGTTAAAAAAAGATGTCATAGATTTTGCATCTAAAAATGTTCCTGAATACAGAATGGCTATGAAGCTTGCGCCGCATCTGAAAATAGATGCGATTGAAGATAAGATTCAAAAAAATGCGGAAGCTGCTGTGAATAAATCGGAGAATATATGATTCCTCACGACAACGCTGCCGCGTTAGAAAAACACGTTTGTCCTAATTGTGGTTTTGAACATACGCATAAATTCAAATGGGATTGGGGAAAGTTCTGGATGTCCAAAGCACAAAATGTTTTCATCGCATGGATTGTATACATGATTTTGCAAACAATCGCTCTATTTACTCCATTGGTAGGGAAAGAATATACAGGGCAGATATTATGGATTTCGGCAGGTGTAACTTTAATATTTATGATGCCGCTAGCCATTGGTAAAGCTATAGAAAACGCGAAAATAGAAATCGCGTTAAAAAATAAATAATTTAAGGAGTATCAAATGATCACACACAAACAGTGGGTAAATAAATATTTGCACATCATTATTGATGTGGATAAGGCTTACGGCGGGCAGTGTGTAGACGCTGCCCGTTCGCACATGAGCGAAGTTGACGGCTATAGCGACATCGAAGGTGTCCGCGGCGCGGTTGACTTCTTTACGAAGTATGATGATATGCCAAAATTAAAAGCGGCATATTTCAAAATTGCATATCAGCCAGGCATGATACCGCCTGACGGCGCGAAGGTTGTTTGGGGTACTACACCGAATAATTCTTTCGGACATATTGCGGTATCAGATGAATCAGGGCAAATACGCTTGGGCATTATGGAACAGGATGGTTTCGATAATCCGGCGCGTGATGTGAATAAGGGAACGAGCAAAGGACTTGTCAAGCGCGAAACAGGGTATGGAAATGTACTCGGCTGGTTAGTACCGCGTGAAAAACCTGTCGAAATCAAAGTCAGCGGAAATGTTCCGCCAGCCGGCTCGACAATTGCGGAATCGGACAGAACAGCGCAAATCGGTTTTTATTGGTTAAATAAAACATCAGATCCGAAAAATCCGCGCTGGATGTTACTGACGGCAGCAGGCTGGAAGTTTATTTAAGGAGTGTATATGTATGCGAAAAGTAAAATTTTTATTTTTCTTGTTTGTATTATCGGTTTTGCTATTCACATCACAGGATGCAAGTCAGTTACGGCAAATGGAATTGAATCTTTGGTCGAAAGTAGACTCATCAATGAGCGCGACAGAATCAGAGCTGAATTCGCTTCGGAACTTAGTCAGTGGATTATTGCGGACATCGGAAGGATTGCAGAATCAGTTAACGCAATCGGAGACGGACAAGCAGCTCTTAGACACGCACTTGAAGAATACCGTAGATTCGTTCTTGAGCTTATCGACAGATTACAGCGAGTTGAAAGTCAAATACCAGAAAGTGTTGAAATGGCTGATAGCATTCACAGCTTACGCGGTGTTTTGCTTGTTATCGAATATTATTACGACAATATTCTTGATCAAAATCAGACAGGCAACATTGAAAAATCTGTTGCTGACATGGTTGTAATGGCAAATTAACTGTTCGCAGTTAATAATAAATCACAGGAGGGTATCATGAAGAAAGTAATTTTTCTGATACTTATGGCGTTCGCCATGGTCGGGCTTGTCTCGGCTCTTGACGACACCGCGCATCCGCCCGGGGGAATAACCCTTGATGTGGAAAAAATAGCCTGTTTCGGCGCAGCGTTTGGCTGTCCGGTATATCAGGTTACGGTTCTGGCAGATTATCAGGAAGCAGTATTTCTACTGCCTGCCGGATTTACAGCCCTATTAACGGCAACGATAGAAAATCCTGTCAATTCATGGGAACAGGCCGCGGGGGTGATATTAAGAACCGACTGGAAACAAATTGATACTGGTCAGGAAATAAATTATTTCCTACGGCTTTGAAAACAGCAGCATAAAAACCTGTAGCGCATGACTGTCGCGGTTCATGCGCTTTTTTTTTGCCCTGAGTTACCGATAATAAAAACATGGAATTTATTTATTTTTCAATATTAATTGATGCTGTATTAAATTATGGGCGTGAACATTACCCGGAAGAATATGAGCTTGCGGAAATGGAAATAGAACTGGATGATATTGAATCAGAACTGGATGATTTAGGCGCGGAGCTTGACGCTGCCGGTGTTTAATTTTTCCTTTTCTTTGGTTTATAACCTACCCGCATTTCTTTTTTTAATCTGTCGGCGCCGCGTTCAAAGCGTTTCAGCTCCTCAGAATCATATAATCTTGTAACGAATAAAACTTCCCCTGCTTCGAGCGCCTCCCCTGCCTGAACATTTATTTTCGTAAGGTATGACAAAGTTTTAGGATCAAGAGCATCGGAGAAAGTTACAGCCTGTTTCTTCCCGATAAAAAGACTGTTTCCTACAACCCTGATTACTGAGGGTTTCCCGGGGGCTTTCTTCCCCGCGGCATATTCCTTAAATGCTCGGAGACTTAAATCTTTGACATTCTTAAAAACTTCCCGCTTCTCATGAACTTCTAATGCCCTGCCCACATAAGGCAGCTTTGTAGGACCGTCTGCTTCGGTAAACTCGACACGTTCAAGGTCGCGGCGGTATTTGACGAACGCTTCCCCGATGTAAAGCCAATTATGGGCGGTGCTTCTTTCTATTTGCATTTCCTCGCAGAGATTTTCAAGGTACTCATTCATGGAATCAAAATTAAGATCAAGGAATAATTCTTTGGCTTTTAGTTTTGCTAATCCTATACCAATGGCTAGGATAGAAAGCCGAACGCCTTTTATGGTATCGCGGATGCCGGCATTTATTTCGGCAGCATTATCAGAATTGACATAATCCAGACTGACGGAAGCATCGCCTTTTAGTTTTTTCGCGGGCGGTAGTGGACCGTCATATTCATTTTTTATTGTTTTCATGGGTTCTCCAATCGTGTAAAAATCGTGCAAGAATCGTGCAGTTATTAACCCTATATTGACACGAAACGGAAAAAACGGCAATAATGGAAATGTCTCTAAATATAGGCAGGATAAGTAATTACATATCCTGTATGGAATTGCCGGGGGGCGGGGCTGTGAGTTCGCAATCAACAGGCCTGGGGTTCGAATCCCCATATCTCCATATTGACAATTTCTGTCTTTTTTGGCATATTTATAATGGCTTTTCGCGGTGTTTGCAATTAGCCACCTTAGCTCAGTTGGTAGAGCAGCAGACTGAAAATCTGCGTGTCTGGAGTTCAATTCTCCGAGGTGGCAATCGTATAAGTCTATATCCTGTATAGACTTAGCGTAACAACTTCCCAATGAAAGGGTGTTGTAACTTACTCGTTTTTTAAAGTGGCAGATAAACTTGTGCCGCTTCGCTGCCTTTCCTTTTGGGGTTTGTTATAGTACAGCCTTTCTTTGTTTTACTTCGTGGTGATCGTCTATTTTATTATTAAAATAGCTTAAAAATGAATTACATTCAGGACAGATAGTTTTAAGCATTAATCCTCTAGGTGAAAATTTTGTGCTTCCATAAAAGAAATCTTCAATTTTTACATCAATATTACCGCATGCTTTTGGCGGAATATGGTTGAAAGATAATGTTTTATATTCATTACATATCGAACAATAACTAGTTTTGTGATTATCAAAGCGTTTAAAGAAAATATTCTTTTTATTGAAAAATATCCTTCCTCATACTGATAGTCTTTCTATTTTTATTATACAATTCAGCGTTTGGAATAAAACCGTTTTTCTGATAAAACGCTAAAACACCTTCGTCATGTTCAATATCAGCGTCAACGGTCAGGAAGCGAGCAGAGCAATAATTTTCATT
>WQSF01000008.1 GCA_009788065.1 Treponema sp. | reverse complement strand
AGCACTATCGACACGAACCATTGGAATACGAATTCTGGCTTTTGAAGGATCTACTTTCGGCGGATTATTTGTATAGTATTCATCCAGCGCAAATGCTTCTTTACCTATTACGGAAACTGGCAATCCCTGTATTGCAGGCGGAATGTTAACTGTCTGTCTTGTCCCTGTGTACCCTGTTATGGTAATAGACTTCCCATCGCTGCTGCGCGCTACGGTAAAATCGCTTTCGGGGTTGTATTGTGCATAAGCGCAGACTGCCATTGTAAGCAGCAGGACGGCGAAGATTGATTTGGGGTTCATTGGGTGTCTCATTTTTTGGCTCCTTATTTATGAGAATAATACTTGTTTTATTATATTTTTTTTAAGATTTTTAACAAGATAATAATGGGTGTTTTTATATAAAATCGCTGTTAAAAACCATTAAAAAGCGCTATATTATAGGTGGGAGTAAATAATATGGGAGATATGCAAACACAGACAGATTACCCTAGAGGTCTTGACTTTGAGCAAGTTTGGGCGGCATTAATGGAAAATCGGGAACAGCAAAAAGAAACAGATCGGCAGATGAAAGAAACTGATCGAAAAATAAATGAAATAGGTAAACGCTTTGGCGATTTTACCAATCGTTTCGGTGAAGTTGTAGAATATATGATCGCCCCTAATCTTCAGGATAAACTTTATGATATGGGCTTGGATTTTCAAACAGTTAGTTCAAATTTTAAAGTAAATGATCATAAAAATAACATTCATTTTCAAATAGATGTTTTTTTACAAAACGGCGATACCGCTATGCTCGTTGAAATAAAAACAAAACTTACAATTAGCGACATAAATGAACATATTAAACGTATGGAAAAAATGCGCACGTTTGCCGATTTACGCGGTGATAAACGCCATTTTTTAGGAGCAGTTGCAGGGGTTGTAATTGAATCTGACGAAAGAGAATACGCATTAAATAACGGTTTTTATCTGATAGAACCTTCAGGAGAAACTTTTAATATAACTCCTCCGCATAATAAACCTAAAGAATGGTAAAATATTAATATAAGAAAAATAACAATTCATTTACTGTTTCCGGCTTAAATATTTGCCGGCGTTAAAAGGCTGCATCAAATTGCTCATGGACTCATTATTAATTACCGCTTTGACAATCTGCGAAGCAAGTTCCTCTGACTGTACAATTTCCAGCCCGTGAATATTTTGTTTATAGGCTGAACAGCAGACAGTGTCCGTTACAATCATGCGGTATAATAAACCTTCTTTACAGAGCGCTTCCAATTTTTCAACAGCGGGCGGCGAAAAAAGCGCGTGAACGGAAATTATATTTATTTCTTTTGGTTTTAAATTGGAAAGAACACGGATAAGTTTTTCTACCGAGTTTGCGGTGTCAATCATATCATCTACAATCCAAAGATTTTTTCCTTCTACAGGGTCTGCAGAAAGGATATTGATCGATTCAATTGTATTCGGTTTGGAATAATCTCTTTGTTTATGCGCTACAACCAAAGGCGCGCCGAAAGAGTTTGCGAATACGCGCGCGAGTTTTTCGCCGCCTGCGTCAACAGAGCAGAACGCCCAATTTGCTCTTACTTCGTTTTCCAGAAAATCAACTGTCTTAATGTATTTATCGCAAAGATATTTTTTTAATAAAGTCAGCGCGGGAATATCGTCTATCGCGCACTTGGAAGGATCAACCATTGTTTTGGATTTATCGGAATGAAGCTGAAAAGTAACAATATGGCTGGCTCCAAGGCTCGAAAGCGTTTTTAAATGAACCCACAAACCGACAGAGCTTCGCCTTGTCGTGCGGTCGGATCGCGAACACGAAATAAACGGTTCAAATACTATAATCCTGTTTGCCTGGCATCGCATTAATGAGTCAATCGCGTGATACAGTTCAAGCTTCGCTTCCTCAACATTTATATCGGCTTCATTGCGCGCGCTGGAAGAAAAAATTATAACATCCTTTCCGCGTATGGAATAATTTACAGAAACTTCCATTTCGCCGTCCGCGAACCGGTCAGTGTTAAGCAGATCAAGCCCGTTTATTTGATCGGAAATTTTAGAGAAACTGATATATTTTGACAGATGCTGAATAACTCCAGAAGCGTAATTCTTCATGGACCGCGTCGCGCAAACTATGAACGGATTCATGTTTTATTATCTCATAAATAAGCAAAAAATTATATCAATTATTTATCATTATTTACAGTTTTTTAATAAGTGACTGACACCATTTGTTTGCTTTTAACCCGTTTTGTAAAAAATTAAGAGGTGACTGACACCGTTAATTACTTAACAATCATTAAGTAAAACCTTGACAGAATTTTTAAAATATGTTAGGATTTTTCAAGTTTTGAGCAAGCGCCACGCATCCGCGCGCCATATAAAGGGGAGGAGATATTTATGGCAAAATCAAATGAGTCAGAAAAAACCAGAGGCAATCCTAACGCATCAAGCGAAGAAAAAGCGAAAGCCCTGGAAGCGGCCCGGCTTCAGATTGAAAAGCAATTTGGCGCGGGATCATTAATCAAACTGGGGACGCATGACGCGGCTTCAGGCATCGAGGTAGTGCCTTCGGGTTCCATCCTAATTGACGAGGCACTTGGCATCGGCGGCTACCCGAGAGGGCGTATTATCGAGATTTTCGGTCCGGAATCGTCGGGCAAAACCACCCTTGCGCTTCATGCAATCGCGGAAGCCCAGAAACTTGGCGGAAACGCGGCTTTTATAGACGCGGAACACGCCTTGGACCCTGTTTACGCTAAAAAATTGGGGGTTAACATCGACGATTTATGGGTTTCACAACCCGACAACGGCGAACAGGCGATGGAAATAACGGAAAGCCTTGTCCGATCAGGCGCTGTTGACGTAATTGTCGTGGATTCGGTTGCGGCTCTTACCCCGCAGTCGGAAATTGAAGGCGAAATGGGCGATGCCCAAATGGGTGCTCAGGCGCGCCTCATGAGCCAGGCTCTGCGCAAACTCACCGCTACAATCGGCAAATCGCGCGCGATCCTTATTTTTATTAACCAAATCCGCATGAAAATCGGTGTCTTTTTCGGCAACCCGGAGACTACAACAGGCGGCAATGCGCTCAAATTTTATTCATCCGTAAGGCTGGAAGTGCGTAAAACCGAGACAATCGAGGTCAGCAAAGACGCGGACGCGATAGGCAACAGAGTTCGCGTCAAAGTGGTAAAAAATAAAGTCGCGCCGCCTTTCAGAAAAACAGAAATAGAACTGATGTTCGGTAAAGGTATTTGCGCGATAGGAAGTCTTTTAGACTGCGCGGTCAAGTACGAAATTATTAAAAAAAGCGGCGCGTGGTATTCCTATAACGAAGATAAAATCGGGCAGGGCAGGGACAACACCAGGGATTACCTTGAACAGCACCCCGATTTTATACGGGAGCTTGAACTCAGGCTGCGCCAGCAGATCTTCCCCGGCAGGGAATTTCCGCAGTTAAAAGCGGCGGCGGAAAAAACCGCGAAAGCCGCTAAAACGGGAGACTCCAAAACGGAGAAGGGAAGTTCTAAATCTTCAAAAGAAGACGAGATTCAATAACCATTTTAACCGCAGAGTCCGCGCCAAACGATTCTGCGGTTAGAATTTGACTCCTTTATAAGACGTCATTTCCCCAATCAAACCTTCTTCCAGAAATATCCTGTTTTTGATATAATTCGATTCATGGAACCCAGACCGGATCCGAGGAGTTTCAAACTCAGCGACTTTGAAGGCCCTTTAGACCTCCTTCTTTACATGATCCGCAAGAATGAAATAAATATTTATGACATCCCGATAGCGCAAATAACAGAGCAGTATATCGACTATCTTCGTGAAGCCGAATCTGTCGAACTTGAAGATCTGACATCCTTCCACGCAATGGCGGCCCATTTATTGTATATTAAAAGCCGCACACTGCTCCCTGTCGAACTTGACGAAGAATCCGGCGAAGATCCGCGCGCGGAGCTTGTCGAGCGTCTTATTGAATATCAGAAATATAAAAAATTATCTGAACTCATGGAAGATAAAGAAAGAGAGAATGAATGGACAATAGAGCGAAAAAGACTCCAGCATAATTTACCTTTTACGGACGACGATTTATGGGAAAAGGTCGATATTTGGGATCTTTTAAAGACATTTTCAAACCTGACGATCAATCTGCCGGCTGAGCGTATTATCGATCTGTACGAAGAAGTTTCCGTAAACGAAAAGACAACGCTTCTTTTTGAATACCTTGAAAATAAAAAAGAATGTCTTTTTACGGATTTAATTAAAAGACCCGGAGCGCTTGACGCGGTCTGTGCGTTTCTTGCGGTTCTGGAAGCCGCAAAACTGCGTTTAATCATTATCTTTCAAAACCGCCTTTTTGGCGATATTCTGATAAGACCGAATGAAACAGCGCTGCAAAATAATCTAACATCAGCGAACGATGTTTTACATAACGGAGTATCAAGTTGACTGAAAATATAGATAAAGCCACAGCGCTAATTGAAGCCGTTCTCTTTATGGAAGGCGATCCTGTTGACGAAGGAACAATCGAAAGAATTTCAGGTGTT
The DNA here is from genome assembly GCA_009788065.1 of Treponema sp. Taxonomy (GTDB): domain Bacteria; phylum Spirochaetota; class Spirochaetia; order Treponematales; family Breznakiellaceae; genus WQXQ01. The sequence continues at coordinate 54,651 of WQSF01000008.1, read as the reverse complement.
CCCGCGGAAACGGTTACAGCCGCGCTTGAAATTTTAAAAGAGCGGTATATCTCTTCGGATTGCGGGCTTGAAATTGCGGTAATCGGCGGCGGATATAAAATTTCAATAAAACGCGAATATTGGGATAATTTAAAAGAAAGGTACGGTAAAAAGAACGAAGGAAAAATTTCCCGCGCGGCGATGGAAACGCTCGCGATTGTCGCGTATTCTCAGCCGATTACAAGAACGGAAATTGAAAAAATCCGCGGAGTGTCCGCCGACAATATGATACGCCTTCTTTTGGAAAAAAATTTTGTACGCGAAGTCGGCAAAAAAGATATACCCGGCCGTCCTGTCATGTACGGCACCACAAAAGATTTTTTAAAACAATTTCATCTTAATTCAATTTCAGAGCTTCCAAAACTCGGCGAAAGCGATATGGAAAAATTTGAGCTTGAGGGGGAAAAGTATTAGACTGCAGGTTTATCTTTCCCGCTCCGGAGTCGCTTCGAGAAGAGCCGCCGAAGATATTATCGCGCAGGGAAGGGTGTCAGTTAACGGAGAGATAATTACCTCTCAGGGAACCAAAGTGGAGGATGGCGATGTCATTCTTCTTGACGGATCAATAGTCAAACCTGAAAGCCGCCTTCTTTACCTTGCCTTAAACAAACCGCCGGGATACATTTGCAGTTCAAGCGATCCGCAGGGCAGGCCCCTCGCTCTCAGTCTTCTTCCCCGCTCTGTTACAGAAAGACTTTACAGCGTCGGGCGGCTCGATTTCATGTCCTGCGGACTTATCTTTTTTACAAACGACGGGAACTTCGCAAGCCGTCTCGGACATCCAAGTTCGGAACTTGAAAAAGAATATATTGTGGAAGCGACAGGCGTAATAGGCGACGAAGTAGTGGAAGCGTTCAATTCAGGAATAACGGTGGAAGATGTATATTACAAAGCAAAATCCGCCGAAAAGACAGGCAGAAAGACAATGCGCATTATCCTTGTGGAAGGCAAAAACCGTGAAATCCGCAGAGTCTTTTCCCACTTCCATTTACACCCCGCGCGCCTCAGGCGTGTGCGCATCGGCTCAGTTGCGCTTGGAGACCTAAAAGAAGGCAGTTCCAGACCTTTGACAAATGATGAAATTAAGGAATTAATATGAAAATTCATCTCGCAAAGACGCAGAGACCGCGAAGAACGCAAAGAAGACTAAAGGAGGAAGATGTATCCTTCCTCTTAATTCCTCTGCGATCTTTGCGTGCTTTGCGCCTCTGCGAGAAAAAAATTGGAGATAAATTATGGTCATAGCGATTGACGGGCCTGCGGGGTCGGGAAAGAGCACGATAGCCAAAATGCTTGCGGATAATTTAAAAGGTTCGGACGGACAGGTGTTTACATACATTAATTCCGGAAAATTGTACCGCGCGATTACCCTGGGCTGTCTGAGAGCTAAAATCGATATGTCCGACAGCGAAAAAATTATAGAATTCGCCGGAAATGTCAATATTGACTATAAAATAACCGAAGTTTTCATGGATAACGAAAACGTGACGAATCTGCTTCATACCGACGAAATTGACAGGTTTTCTGCGCCTCTTTCGGCGATTACGCCTGTCAGACGCATTGTAAACGATTTAGTGCGAAGTCTTGCAAAGGGCAGAAATATCGTCGTAGAAGGCAGGGATATGACCACTGTGGTCTTTCCGAACGCTGAACACAGGTTCTACCTTGACGCGTCAGCCGATTCAAGGGCAAAGCGGCGTTTTGATCAGGGGGTCTCCAACTTATCCCTCGAGGAGATAAAAAAGGCCATTTTGGCGCGTGACGAAATAGACAAAAATAAACCGGAAGGAAGCCTTAAAATAGCCGACACAGTCCGATATTTAGATACCAGTGACTTGACGATAATTCAAGTTTATGAGAAATTGAAAGAAGAAATAGATTAATACAAGGAAAGAAAAGAAAATGGCTGAGAAGGAAGTGGGTTCGGGCACGGGTCCGGCAAAAGACGGAGAGAACATTCAAACACAATTACAGGAAGAATACCTGAAGACGCTGGAACAGCTTGAAGAAGGCCAGCTCGTCGAAGGCAAGGTAATTCAGGTTACCTCGGATCAGGTATTCATTGACGTAGGTTACAAATCTGAGGGGAAAATTCCAATTTCGGAATTTTCACAGATTCCAAATATCGGAGATCCGGTATCTGTTATTCTTATTTCAAAAGAAAACAAATACGGAGAGGTAATTGTTTCAAAACAAAAAGCGGACGCAAAACTTTTCTGGAAAAATTTGCGCAAAGCGTATGAAGAAAAACAACCTGTTGAAGGCGTTGTCGAAAAACAAGTAAAGGGCGGCTTTGACGTTAACATGGGTTCGGGAGTGCATGCGTTCCTTCCCGTGAGTCAGGCTGATATTCAAAAACTTGACAAGCCTGAAAAAATTCTTAAATCAAAAATCCAGGTTTATGTTGAACGTCTTTATTCAGACGGAAAAATAAATATCGTTGTTAACAGGCGCAAGTTCATGGAAGAAGACCTCGATCGAAAGAGAACGGATTTCTTCGAGAACACGCCGATCGGCACGGACGTGACAGGCGTTGTAAAAAGTTTCACCTCATTCGGCGCTTTCATAGATCTCGGCGGTTTCGACGGACTCCTTCACATAAACGACATGAGCTGGGGACACGTTACGCGCCCGAAAGATTTTGTAAAGAAAGGGCAGGAAATAAAATTAAAAGTTATCCGCATAGACCGGCAGGAAAAAAGAATCAATCTTTCTCTAAAACATTATTCGGATGATCCGTGGGTTCACTTTGAAGAAAAATATCATGTTAACGATGTTGTAAAAGGAAAGGTGACAAAACTTACAGATTTTGGCGCTTTCATCGAACTTGAGGAAGGCATCGAAGGGCTTGCGCATATCTCAGAATTCTCGTGGCTTAAGAAAGTTCAAAAGCCGCAGGATCTTGTGAAAGCCGGCGACATGGTTGAGTGTATGATCCTCGGCTACGATCTTCAGGCGGGCAGGGTATCGCTTGGATTAAAACAGGTTCAGGAAAATCCGTGGACGAGTATTCACGAAAAATATCCCGCAGGCGCAAGAATTACGCGCAAAGTTGTAAAGGTTACAAATGCGGGAGCGTTTATCGAATTGGAAGAAGGCATTGACGGATTCCTTCATGCCGATGATATGTCGTGGACAAAGAAAACCAAAAACTTTGGTCTTAGCGCGGGACAGGAAATCGAAGTTATGGTTTTATCTGTCGATTCTGAAAACAGAAATATAAAATTAGGCATTAAACAACTGTCGGAAGATCCGTGGAAAGATTTTAACGAAAACTATAAACCGGGATCGCCTGTAGAGGGAGAAGTCGCTTCCATTACCGATTTTGGAATATTCCTTAGAATCCCCGGCGGCATAGAAGGGCTTATCCATAAAACAAATCTGACTGAAAACCGCGACGATGATCCTGACGAAGCCTTAAAAAAATACAAGGTCGGCGACAGGATTAAAGCGGTTGTCCTTGAGATTCAAAGCGATAAACAAAAAGTCGCTTTTTCTATCCGTGATTATCAGAAAAAGGTACAGCGTGACGACATGTCAAGATATATGGCCAAGGAGGAATCTTCGGACTCAACCTATACCTTGGGCGCTGTATTTAAATCTAAAAGCAACGGTTCTGACGATTCCTCAGACGCCGGCTAAAAATCGCGGCGGTTCAAGACGCATAAATGCTGTCAAAGATTGACGTTAATAAATTTCATACTCTCATAGAATTAAACTCTCTTATAAATTCAAATTACAAGGATATTCACAGTCTTTTATCCAGGATAATGGAGTCCGCCACAGTTCTTTCCGGAGCCGAAGCGTCCAGCCTTCTTTTGATGGATAAAGCGAAAAACGAACTCTATTTTGAAGTCGCGCTTGGTTCAAAAGGTGCGGAAGTTCAAAAATACACTGTAAGACTAGGCGAAGGAATCGCAGGCTGGGTCGCGCAGAATAACAAATCGCTTATTGTAAACGACGTTCAAAACGATAAACGCCATCTTAGCACAATCGGAGAAGAGATCAATTACAAGTCAAAAACCATTATGGCTGTTCCCATGAGGGTTAAAGACGACTGCATCGGTGTTCTGGAAGTAATCAATAAAAAAACGGAAGAAGGCTTTTTGCAGGACGATATTGAATGGCTTGAAATTTTTGCGAATCAGGCAGCAATCGCGATCGATAACGCAAAAAGCATGGAAGAAGCGCGCACAGAAATAGAGACTTTGCAGGAGCATATTCATACAGAGCAGTACCATACGATAATTACCAAAAGCCCTGCGATTTTAAAAATAATGGAACTAATCGATAAGGTTTCAAAAACAGATTCTTCCGTTTTACTTTTAGGGGAGAGCGGGGTAGGCAAGGAATTATTCGCGGAGCAGATACATTTAAAAAGCGCGAGAAAAAACGCGCCCTTTGTCAGGGTAAACTGCGCGGCAATCCCTGAAGGCTTACTGGAAAGCGAATTATTCGGGCATGTAAAAGGAGCGTTTACAAACGCGATTGCTTCAAGAAAAGGCCGCTTTGAACTTGCGGACAGCGGTACCATCTTTCTGGATGAAATCGGCGATTTACCGCTTTCTTTACAGGCTAAAATACTTCGTGTTATCCAGGAAAGAAGATTCGAAAAAGTAGGTTCCGATATCACCATAAATGTAAATGTGCGTATAATCGCGGCGACAAATAAAGACCTTGAAGAAGAAGTTAAAAGAAACGCGTTCAGAAACGATTTATATTACCGTCTGAATGTTCTTCCGATTTTCATACCGCCGCTTCGCCAGCGTCCTGAAGATATCGGGGAGCTGGCTCAATTTTTCCTTAAAAATTTCATGCGGGATACAAAAAAACTGTATAAAGGATTTTCCAACGAAGCGCTTAACGCTATGATTTCCTATTCATGGCCTGGAAATGTCCGCGAACTGCAAAACTGTATTGAACGCGCCTGCGTAATCAGCAGAAATGAATGGATTGAACGCGAAGATTTATTCCTAAAAACCGGTTTTAGCGATGCAGAGGATGAAGTGACAGAACGCAATTTAAAAACCGCGATAAATGTGTTTAAATCAAATTTTATCCGCAAGGTTCTGGATGAAAATAACTGGAATCAGACGGAAACGGCTAAAGCGCTTGTAATTCAGCGCACTTACTTGTCAAGATTGATAAAAGAGCTTAAAATAAATAATCCCAAGGAGATATAATGCAAAACGACAATGACAAAACAAACACAGGCGATAAAATAAACGATTTTATCCAACGGAACAGAAAAGGGATTTTTATCACATTAGGAACCCTTGTTGTCATTCTGATAGGGGTAGTGGCGTATTTTACCGTAAGCGATAATTTAAATAAAAAGGCAATCTCTGAATTGGATGAATTAAGCGCCCGATACGCCGAAATAAATTTCAATGAAAACGAAGATTATTTTACAGATGAGGTTGACTCTTTTTTATCTGACATAACGGAATTCGCTTCTAAAAAGAAGGGATTTGCCGGAAGCAAGGCGTGGTCTTTTGCCGCATTAATTTATTCAGGAAGAAAGGACTGGCCTAAAGCCGAGGAAACGTGGCTTAATTCCGCGGGCGCTGGGGATAAGACATACCTTGGACCTGTCGCATTGTTTAACGCGGCGGCGGCGGCGGAAGAACAGGGTAAAGAAGAAGAAGCGATTAAACTTCTGCAAAAATGCATCGCCCATAAATTCGAATTTCCTGCGGCTCCAAGAGCGCAGTTCTCGATTGGAAGGCTTTATGAACAGCAGGAAAATTATCAAGCGGCGCTTGACGCATACCGAGCTGTCTTAATTAATTGGCCGCAGATGCCTGTCTGGCAGCATCTTGCAAAAAGCCGTATTACAGCCATTGAGGTTAAATGATCCCTGTAAAAAAAAGGGCAGTAATATTGATTGTTTTTGCTCTTTTCTGTTTATCAGCCTGCGGGATAGAAGATTTTTACTACCTTCCGCAGGTATCTGAAGGCTGGGTTACAAGAAATTTTAATACAGACGCAGAGGTCAGAGTTCCTGCGGGTTTTTTAAGCAATTATTATTACGCCTCAGGCTATGTAATTTTTTATAGGATATATCTCAGTACAATTGAAAACGGTTTAAGCACCAATCTAAGCGAAATTAACTCAACATTATTTTCCCATTTCAGGGATTTGGAAACTTATACAGATCCGACAAAAACGTCGTCAACGGTAGAAACCAGCACATTCAGAACCCGGGGATATTATGAACTTGAAATTGAAGGAGCGAATATAACGGATACCGTGCTTAGCGTAAACGGCGGAACATTCATAATTAAATTTCCTACAAACCCCGGCGAGTACCCGAGTATTTCATTTAACGGAAATGAATACCGTCTTCTTCGTTCAACAGGAGGCGGAGCGTTCGCTCCGGTACCGTCCGATCGTTATTTCTTTAACAGCATGGAAATCAGAGACACCGCGAATGCGATATCGACTGTTAATGCCGACGTCACGGCGATCACAGGCGCCGACAACGCGTATGTTTCCATGTATATCGCCGCGATAGGGCGGCATCAGAGAAACTTTTCCAGAATATACGGAAAGCCCGCGTTCATCAGTGTCTTTAAAATGACAAACAATTAAACTTGTATAACGATAATATCGCACTGTTTAATGCGGTTTTTTGTACCATTTGTTTTACTATTCATAATGCTTATTCTGTCTACTACGATAAAGCCGTTAAATGCTTATTCGGTTCCGTATAAGTGTTTGTATACTTTAAAATATGATGCCCATTGATTTGAATTATCAATAATGTTTTTTGCAAGAACTTCAGCGCGTTCCAGATCGATTAATGATTTGCAATTGTTTTCGAGACGTACTTTTCTGTATTCTTTTTCTTCCTTGGCGGCAATATAATCATATGAATCATTATTGGAATATGAGAAACCCCACAATAAGGACGACAATGAATGTTTTTTCATTCCTGTTTTAATTAAAAAACATTCCGCGTTTTGAATGACGATTCCCTCAGGTAAATTATCGTTAAGGCTTTTAATAAATCCGCCGGTATCCGCCATAAAGGATGAAAAATCGACTGACGCTATTTCTCGGCGGGCGTTGATTCCTGTTGACAATGGCGACGCGAATTCCATTTTCGCAAGCGGATTAAACCCCTGGGTATACAAAACAGGAATACCGGCTCTTCTTAAAGACATTGAAAATATCTCTATCAGGCTTAAATGCCCGTGGAAAACAGCGCTTGCCTCTTTGGAAAAACTGAATAAAACTCTGTAGATCTCGGGATCGGATGCTTTAGCAGGAGGTTCATTGTTAACCCGATTATTTTCATGGTTAACAAATGTTTTTTTAATTGCGGAAGAATTGTTAATTACCTTTACAGATGAATCGCATACTCCGCAAAGAATACAGTTTTGAGCGCACTTGGAGCCGGATTGGGAATTATCGGATTTTTTTAACTCATTTCTTAAATGGTCATTTGACACGCATGAGTCTATCATTTTTATCAGCGGCTGACTGTCGTTTTTACCTGAGAAAACATGGTTTATATAATCCTGATTATTCATAAATATCTCAAGCCATTTTTCCCTGTTAATAAACTCTGACCAGGGATCGAGCCTGCTTCCAGCTTTCCACGCTTCTTCGCAGAGAATACCGGCTTTTTCATCCCCCCTGCTTAAAAGACCTTCTATTCGTGAAATAAGAGTATCGGAAATACTCACCTTATGGCCGAGCGGTTTTAGTTTAGATCTGATAAACGAAAGCCGGTTTTCAGCAGTTTCGCTGTCCATTTGCGAAGCCCATTGATACGGCGTGTGCGGTTTTGGAATAAATATTCCAATGTTAATGTTAAAATGCATTTTTGTCGCGCGTCCGATATCGGAAATAAACGAGACAATTTCTTCTTCTTCCTTGCACTCTGTCCCGAAACTTTTTGGCAATCCCAGCATGAAATAAAATTTTACCTGTTTCCATCCTCTTTTTTTCGCTTCCGTGATTATCGCTGTAACTGATTCGCGCGTTACTTCCTTATTAATTGACATCTGCCATGCGTCTTTCGCTGTCTCGACCGCGAAAGTAATGCCGCTTTTTCTTGTAACCGATATTTTTTCCAAAAGCGATAATGAAAAACCTGAAACTTTAAGCGAAGGTAACTGGAATGAAATATGCGAACTTTTAAACTGATTGTTTAATTCTTCTACCAGATCTTCTATGCCTGAGTAATCGCCTGAAGAAAGCGATGATAGGTTTATCTCCTGCCAGCCGCCTTTATATACCGTTTCCCTTACCTGATCGATAATTAATTGCGCGTCCTTCTGCCTTTGGGGTCTGTACCAAAAACCAGCGTGGCAGAAACGGCAGCCGTTGGGGCATCCGCGCATTATCTCTACAGCGCCGTGGTTTTGAATTATTTTCATGCTTGGAATCGGATACACACAAGCGTCTTTCAAAAATTCTTTTGCAATTGCGCGGACGGCTTTTTCTTTTCCTTTAACCCAAACATTGGGATGGGATGCGATTTTTTTAAGAAGCTCCGTTCTTCCCTGCCCCGCCTTTTTAGCCGACGCAAGTTCCTGCGCAAATTTGAAAAAACCCGCTTCCGCTTCTCCGATCCAGAATGCATCAATAAAAGACGAAAAAGGAAGCGGATTGGAAATAGCGGGACCTCCTGCAATAATTATAGGGTGATCTTCATTTCTATCGTTACAATGGAGAGGTATTCCTGAAACATCCAGCATTGTCAGTATGCCGTTGAGACCAAGTTCATAGCCGACAGTAAACATTAATAAATCAACAGATGCAAGGCTTATTCCGGTATCTAGTCCGTATAACGGTATATTATTTTCGCGTAACAAATTTTCAAAATCGGGAGCAGGCGCGAAAGCGCGATCGCACGAAATATCTTTTATACCGTTCATATGATTATAAATAATACGCAGAGCCTGGTTTCCCATTCCTATTTCATAAAGATCAGGAAAAGCGATTACAGTTTTAAAAATATTATTTTTATCCGCGAGTCTTCCTATTTCTCCGCCTGTATAACGTGACGGTTTATCTACCGTTAAAAGAAGGCTTCCTAAATCTTTTACAGGGTCTACATACGAAACCGTCATCAGCGGTTATACCTTCTCACATATATACTTAAAACTACACCGATACCGATCATTGTCGCAAGGATGGAAGATCCTCCATAAGACATGAATAATAAAGGAAGACCTGTTATCGGCATTATTCCCATTGTCATCCCGACATTAATGATAAAATGAAAGCTGATCATTCCGGCAAGCCCTGCGCAAATATATTTAGCAAAAGGATCGATAACGGTTTTCATTGTTACAAGAAGCCTGAAGCATATAAACATATAAAGCGCGAAAACGATTATTCCGCCCAAGAAACCTGCCTCTTCCGAAAAAATGGAAAAAATAAAATCCGTACTTTGCTCCGGTAAGAACCTGTAATGGCTTTGGGTTCCCTGAAGGTATCCCCTGCCTGTAACTCCTCCCGCTCCGATTGCGGTAATAGATTGAATTATATTCCAGCCAGCGCCTCTAGGGTCTACATTGGGATCAAGAAAAACAATCAGGCGCATTAGCTGATAATTTTTTAATACGATGCGCGCGGCGTAAGAAGCGCCAAGAGAAAAAATCATTATCGCGGATGAATATACAAGCCAGAAAAAGTAGCGTTTTTTAAATTTTAAATAGCCGAAAAGCGAAATCGCAGCGATTGTTCCAAAAAATAAAACAGAAATAACTATAATTTTGATATTGGTAAGCGCGGAAATAAAAGGAAGCGTTTTTTTAATTATATAGGTTTGCCAAAGCGGAAGAACTAAAAGAACACCTGTTAAAGCAATACACGCAATCATGAAAGCGACATAACGGATTGGAACGCCAGCCATAAAAATCATTGTTATAAGAATCGCTATATAAACAAGCGCGGTTCCAAGATCGGGCTGAAGCAATACTATACCCATCGGTACAAAAACAATTAAACAACTGATGAAAAAACGCGAGAACGATTCCCTGTTTCTGTCTGTGTCCGCCAGAAAACGCGCAAGCATTATAATAACGGAAATTTTTACAATCTCCGACATCTGTATACCTATGGAACCTATTCTAAGCCAGCGCGAAGCGTTGTAAATCATATGACCGAAAAGCAATGTGTAAATAAGCGGTAATAACGATAAAAGATAAATATAAAGAGATAAATTGTAAAATCTTCTGTAATTAATCAATGACATAAATATGGCGATTACAAGTCCTGCCGACACCCATATAATCTGTTTCAGGTATTCATTGGAAACCTGAACGCCCGCAGAGGTAATCCCGGATGAATAAATAAAAAGCACTCCCAATACCATGAGTATTATGACAGATAACAGAAGCAGATAATCTATTCCCAGTATAACTCTAAACTTCATCTATACTCCCTACCTGACCAAATGCTGGAATCCAAGAGAACGCACCGCAGAATCATAATCCTGTTTCGCGAAATGTCCCTGAAATATAATCGCTGTAACAAGGGTCGGATTACTAATCTGATAATTTGATGATTCAAAAATAACGGTAACTATTATCTGATCGTCCGCTTTTACGGCGTTATACGGCGCATATGCCGTAAACCATAAGTGAAAACGGTCATCCAAACCCATCTGCGCGGTGCCTGTTTTTCCCGCGATTTGAACAGGGATTGTTCTTGAGTTTAAAAACTGCGCCGTACCCTGGCTGACAACCGCTCTCATATCCTGCCGTACAAATTCAAAAACATCGGAATCTATATTGCTTTTATGCAAAACCTGAGGAGTTGTTACTGTTTCTATCGCCTGTGTTACAGGATCGCGCACTTCTTTTAATACATGAGGTTTATATATAACACCGTTATTTACAACCATGCTGACCATATTGCACATCTGAAGCGGCGTTACAAGCGTATACCCCTGTCCGATAGACATATTCATGGTGTCACCTAACTGCCATTTTTCATGAAAACGCCTTTCTTTCCACATGGGAGTCGGAATAAAACCTTCTATTTCGCCGGGGAGATCGATACCGGTTTTTTTTCCGTATCCGTAATCCGTAGAAAAATTTACAATTCTTTCAGCGCCGACATAATCCCTGCCTACAGTCATATAATAAATATTGCAGGAATCTGCAAGAGCGCCTTTTAAATTTCTGCGCCCGTGTCCCCACCTTCTTTCATGGCAATGCCACGGCCGTCCGCCGTAATTAATAACCCCTGTGCAGTTTATAGTCTGTTCAGGCGGGAAGCAGTTATCAGAAAGAACCGCGGTACTCATAATTATTTTAAAAGTTGAAGCCGGAGGATAACTTGACTGAATCGCGCGGTTTAAAAGAGGTTTATCAGGATCGTCAATTAACGCTCTGTATTCAGCTCCAAGGCTTTCTGTAAAAATGTTCGGGTTGTACCACGGATAAGAAACCATAGCGAGGATTTCGCCTGTCGACGGTTTCATTACAACGGCGGAGCCTATCTGATTTCCCATCGCTCTCTCAACAAGTCTCTGTAAATCAGCGTCGATTGTTAAAACAAGGTTTTTTCCGATTTCGGGAGGCACTTTATTGACGTTTTCGCTTCCTGCAATCCGCCTTCCCCTTGAGTCAACGGTTCTTGTTTCCCATCCCGGTTTACCGCGTAAAAGCGAATCATACTCTCTCTCTATTCCCGATTTTCCGATAACATCTCCCTGCTGGTAACCCTGGTTATAAAGAGTTGTCAGTTCGTTGCGCGTAATGTCGCCAACATAACCTAAAATATGTGAAAGACTTTGAACGTCAACATAGTTGCGCACGGATTTTATATTCCATGAAATCCCGGGTAATGTGTTTTTTCTTTCCGCAATAGCTGAAATTACGGCAAAAGAAACATTGGACGCTATTTCTACAGGCTGATAAAGCTGTAAATATTGATTCGGAAGCCTTGCTCTTATATCGTCAGGTGAAATGCCTAGAATAAAAGAAACAGAATTTATAACCTGATCCATGCTGCCACGGGGTACTTCTGCAGGAGTAATACTGACCGCGAATGTATCCCTGTTTACGACCAAAGGGTTTTTAAAATATCTGTCGTAAATTTCTCCCCTTTGCGTCGGAATTAAATACGTCCTTCTTGATATATCTTCAGCGCGGGTTCTGTAAATCTCGCCGGAAAGAATCTGCATTCCAAAAAGCCTGACAGAATACGCGCAAAATATAAAAAGTAAAAGAACTCTAAATACAATAACTCTTGTTCCCTGACTTTCGTGCATTTCAATTCCTTCCTGTAAGAAGAGGTTTGAATTGCCTTAAAATTAAAAATAATAAAGGAGCGCTTAATACATTAAGCGCAAGTTCAATCCAAAAAACTGATTCTGTAAACGAATACGCATGTATTACAGAACCCATTATTAAATGGAGTAAAAAAATCATTAATACTTTAAGAATTGTCGCAAGCGCGCAGAGGATCGCCGGCATAACAATGTAGTCAAGAAAAAGCGTTCCTTTAAAAACTCCCGCCAGCGCGCCGATTATCGTTCTAATCAGGGTATTCATTCCAAGCGGGGAGGCAGAGAGTAAATCAATAAATAAACCTGAGAAAAATCCTGAAACCTGTCCTGTCATTGTTCCGTTTACATAGGCGGAAAAAACTAAAATGCACAGAGCTAAATCTGGAATTACATTAAGGAACGCAATCTTCTGTATTAATGTAGACTGTAAAATAGCGGCGGCTATACTTAATAAAACAGTTAAAATAATACTTTTAATCATTGTATATTCCTGTAAACGAATTATCGTTTGTGTCCCTGCCTGTCTCCATGTTTTCGGCTTCAATAATAAAAACATATTCGAGCCTTGAAAAATCGATCATCGGCAATACTTCAACCTCTAAGGTAGTTTCATATTCAAGAATATTAACTCCGCTGACACGCCCCATATTAATACCGGAAGGAAATACGCCTCCCATTCCGCTTGTTATAACAATATCTCCGATATTTATTTCGTCTCGCGCGCGTCTTGGCACAAACCTCATGATAAGCGAAGAATCGGAATTCCCCTGCCCTTCAACAATTCCTTCAAAACGCGAAACGGAAAAACGGCATGACACAAGCGAGTTAATGTCGAATACTGGCATAACAAGGCTCTCAAAAACTCCTGTTTGAATTACTTTTCCAACAAGAGCCTGAGTGCCGTTTTGCCACGCGACAACTGTCATGTCATTTTTAACTCCTGAGTAACTTCCCTTATTAATTACAATGGCGGAAAATAAATTATTAGGATCTCTGCCTGAAATTTGCGCCGGTATTCTTCTGTAGCGCAATGTTCTTGAGAAATCAAGCTGTTCTTTTAGTCTGATATTTTCCTGATAAATTTCCGCGCTGCTTCTTTCCAGTTCTTCAAAACGATCCAGTTGTTTTAAAAGGTCCGCGTGCTCTTGCCTTAAATTTGAGAGTTCTTTGATGGAAAGCACCGATCTTGACACAAACGAAGAAACTTCATAAATGCCGTTTCTTATCCCTGAAAAAACGGAAAGACCCGCGTTTTTAACTCCGAAAACAAAATCCCTTCCCGAAATTAAAAGAAGCAATGATGAAATAATTATAAGGATTACAAAAACAAAAAGGGACGAATTAATCTGCGCTGCGGAGAATACTCCGCCGCCTTTGCGAACGCTGTTTCGCGGCATTCTGCCAAAGAATCCCCCCCCGCGCATAATGTCAACCGTTCAGTCTGTCATAAATATTCTTGGTCAGGTCTGCGCCTTTAATGTAATCAAAATATTTACCTGCCCCCAGAGCTACGCAGATCTCAGGCTGTTCCGCTATTATCGCAGGAACGCCTGTTTCCTTTTGAATGAGTTTATCAAGGCCTTTAAGAAGTGAGCCGCCGCCTGTCATAACAATTCCGCGATCAACAATGTCCGCTGCAAGCTCAGGCGGCGTTTTTCCAAGCACTATTTTTATTTCGTCGATAATTTTTGTTATTGGATCTTTTAGCGCTTCTCTTACTTCGACTGAATCGATTTCAAGCCTTCGCGGAAGCCCTGTAATCGCGTCATTGCCTTTTATTTCCATTTTATCAATTAATCTGTCAGGCGAGGCGTTCCCAATTTCGATTTTTAAACGTTCCGCCATCTGCTCTCCGATGATAAGATTGTGAACGCTGCGTATATGTTTAATTATTGAATCGTCAAATTCATCGCCACCTGTTCTAATCGCCTTTGTTACTACCATTCCTCCAAGAGAAATAACGGAAATTTCAGATGTTCCGCCGCCTATGTCAAGAATCATGTGGCCAGCCGGCTCTCTTATCGGAATATCAGCGCCGATAGCCGCGGCGAGACTTTCTTCGATTACGCGGACTTCTCTCGCTCCAGATTTATACGCGCATTCTTCAACAGCCCTTTTTTCAACTTCTGTAATACATGAAGGAACGCCGATTACCATTCTTGGTTTTACAAAACGGTAACGCGGAAAAACGCGGTCTATAAAACAGTGGATCATTTTTTCTGTTGATTCAATATCAGCGATAACTCCATCGCGCATGGGTCTAATCGCAATAATATTCTCAGGTGTTTTCCAAAGCATGCGCTTTGCATCAGCTCCTACGGCTACAATTCTTTTTGTGCCGCGCTCCACAGCAACCACAGAAGGCTCATTTAATACAATGCCTTTCCCCTTAATGTAGATGAGTGTGTTACAAGTTCCCAAATCAATGCCTAAATCTGATGAAATACCGCCAAACATGGCTACCTCCGCTCCAATTATATATTTAACCGCGCTCTTGCTTTTGCATGAGCCGGATCCTGTCTGTATGCCATTCTCCATTCCGAACGCGCGCGCGTTGTGTCCCCTTTTAGGCTGTAAAGTTCACCTAACTGAAAGCGGGCTTCCGCGTTATCGCCAGATGTTTCCAGTATTGTTAAATACTGTTTTTCCGCGTTTTCCAATTCATTGAAAATTAGATAAATTTCCGCTAACATAAACCGGGATAAAACAACCGATTTTGAGTCCGCAGAATATTCAATACAGCGCAACAGATAACTTTGCGCCATGTTGTAATCTTCCATCGCCATGTATGAGCGCGATATCGATAATAAAAGATTGTCCGACGGCATTACACCTGAAACAAACGCCTGTGTAAACGCCTGTACGCTCTTTCTGTAATCGCCGTATGCGGCATATGAGAGTCCAAGATATTCGGGAATGTCCTTCGCCTCATAGGAAAGATTATTCGCCAATTCCAAATATTTTACGGCAAGGTCTGAATATTCGGCGCCTTTGTAACCGTACGCTTTTCCAAGAACATAAAAAACTCTTCCGTCTTTTGCCGCTTCTTTTTGAATCAGCGCCTTTCTTAAAGAAAAAATACTTTCGTCTATGTAACTTACCGTATTTTGATTGTTAATCTGCGATATTCCCAACTGATACGCGGAAAAACCGTTTATCGTCAGTAAAAAATAATCGACAGGATTTTCTGTAAGAAAAGCTTTACTTATTTCATAAACCTGTTCGTAATCGCCTTCATTCCAAATGCGTAAAAGTTCGCGTCTTTCGTTTGTTGTATTATTTTTTAACTGAATAACTATTAACACTGAAACCGCAATTACTAAAACTGAAAAAAATACAATTCCAAATGTCCGTATTCTTTTGAGTAAGTATATATGCCGTCCGTATTGGGACCATGATTTATCTTTATTCATGTTTCTTAAACGAAATTCTATAGAAATTTCGATATAGTGTCAATGAAATTTGCGTTTTTTACTTAAAAATAAGAGAAATTGTCTTGAATAATTCCAATGATTGGCTTATATTGACATGGTAATGAATCAGGCTGCCGCTCTTTTGGTATATTTAATGCTGGAAGGGAGGAAAGTCCGGGCTCCGCAGGGCATGATACCGGGTAATTCCCGGGTTTTAGAGTCTTTTTTAGGCTTTAAAGACAGACAGCGCCACAGAAAATAAACCGCCATGCGCTTAAAACGCACGGTAAGGGTGAAAAGGCGGGGTAAAAGCCCACCTCGGCGCCAGTAATGGCGCCGGAATGGCAAGCCTTATCAGGAGCAAAGTCAAATAGCGCGCGGATGTTTGCGTACAGCGCAGACTCCTGTTAAAAGCTGAAGGTTTTTAACGCGGCTGCCCGCCGGTTAAGCGCAGGTAGACTGCAAAAAAAAGACGGAAACGTCTTTTTAAGACAGATGGCAGCAGTGAACGTCCCTAACCGGATGAGTTCACCGGGTTTTGTTATGCAAAACCCGAAGCTAAAAAAGCCTTAGGCTTTTTTAGCACAGAACCCGGCTTATGATTCATTACTTTTTATTCTTCAGAGTCAATATTGATGATCTCTTCTTCTTCCTCGTCTTCGTCGTACTCGTCTTCTTCAACTTCATCAAGATCGGAAAGAGCGCCTGTATCCTCTGTGTTGAATATTTCTTCTTCGCCTTCCGGTGATTCCTCGTAATAAAGAATGCGGGAACAATACGGACAGAATACAAACTCTTCGCCGATACGAACTTCGTTCGCGAACTGCACGGGAAGAATCATATGGCATCCCATGCAAACATTTCCCTTGATCGCTACAATACCGATACCCATTTTGTTTTTAATAATTCTTTCGAATTTAAAAACAACTTCTTGATCAAGATTTTCCGTGAGTTTGCTTTCTTTCTTTTTAAGATTATCAATCTGTTTTTGTTTGTCGCTGATTTCAGCTTCAATTTTTTTTCTGCGGTCTTCAAGTTCTTTTTCCTGCTGTTCAATAAGCGAGGCCTGCTGTTTAATCTGTTCGTCCAATTCCGCAAGAAGACGCTCTCTTTGCTGAAGATCTTTTCTGTACTGCTGTTCTTTCTCCGAAGCGTCTTTTATTTCTTTATCTAACGCTTCATATTCTCTTTGAGTGCTTACGGCGTCCATATTCTTCTCTGATTTTTCTCTTGCGGATTCAACTTCTGCAAGCCTGTTTTTAAAATCAATTTCTTCGGCTTTTATCTTTTCATAATCAGAGTTTTTTTCGATAAAAGTTTTTTTAAGCCTGTTTAAAAGCTCTTCCTGCGTTCCAAGCAGTTTTGGAATTTCTTGAATGCTTTTTTCAAGCCCGATTTTTTCATAGATAATTTCCTGTAATGATCTTAATTTATCAAGATCGCTTTCTGTCACCATATTCCCTCCTAAGACCTAATGGTCCAAATAATCTTTCAGCCTGCGGCTTCTCTTCGGATGCCTCAGCCTCCTTAACGCTTTCGCTTCTATCTGTCTTATTCTTTCGCGCGTAACATTAAAATATAAACCTACTTCTTCTAGAGTAAGCGAATATCCGTCATCAAGCCCGAAACGCATTTTTAGAACTTCCTGTTCGCGCGCGGGAAGCGTTGAAAGCACACCCGAGAGCTGTTCCTGAAGCACTTTAAACGCCGTCTGGTTCGCGGGATTTTCCACATCTTTGTCTTCGATAAAATCACCTAACAGAGAATCTTCTTCTTCGCCTATCGGCGTTTCAAGGCTGATAGGCTCCCTTGCGACATTTTTTACGGATTTTACCTTTAACGCAGTCCACCCCAGTTTTTCCGCAATTTCTTCGTCCGTAGGCTCGCGCCCAAGCGTCTGAAGGAGCTGTCTGGATTCGCGCACAACTTTATTAATCTGCTCGATCATGTGTACAGGAACACGAATGGTTCTTGCCTGATCTGAAATGGAACGCGTTATCGCCTGCCTGATCCACCATGTCGCGTAAGTTGAAAATTTAAACCCTTTTTGATATTCGAATTTTTCTACCGCTTTTATAAGCCCGATATTGCCTTCCTGCACAAGATCGAAAAACTGAAGACCCCTGTTTGTATATTTTTTTGCAATCGAAACAACAAGCCTTAAATTCGCCCTTATCAGCCTGTCTTTCGCGTTTTTCATCATGATTCTGCCGTGAAATATTTCGCTTGCCATCTGATCGATATTCTCGATGGTTTCTTCGAATTCTTCTTCCATCGTCCTGAGTTTCTTGTCCGTTACCTGCACAAGCCTGATTTTTTCTTTTATCTCGTCGGAAGAAAGTCCGAGTTCCTTTTCAAGTTTTACTCTTTCTTCTTTTATCGTAAGAAATCTTCCCATAGTGCGAAGTTCTTTTAACGAATCAACTTTTAAATGTTTTTCGAGGCGCTCTTTTTCCTTGTTGTAACGTTTTATTTTTTTTGCTGCGATAATAAATTTATCAGAAAATGTTTGAATTTCCTCTGGATGTATCTGCGTGTTTTTAACAGCTTTCATGATACGCCTTCTTATATTGGCGCAATCCTTGTCTTCTTTGTAATCCATATCTCTGGAAATAAGCTGTTTTTTTAATTCCATGTAATTGCGAAGGTCAACCTGAATTGTGCGTAACGTATCCTTGTAGTATTGATTCAACCTTCTGTATTCTGTCATATGCTCAGTTATTTCTTTCTTGGAAAGATTTAACTCGCGCATATCTTTTTTGGAAAAAGCTTTCTGCGCGATATTGTAAAACTCCGGGATCACCATCCCTGATCTTTTGATAACATTTTTTACAATATTTTCGCCTTCCTCCATCGACTTTGAAAGTTCAATTTCCTGTTCTGCTGTTAATAAATGCTCCCTTCCTATTTCTCTTAAATAAAGCCTTATTGGATCGTCAACAAGGGAAGAGTCTTTGTCTGAAGAACTTCCAGCCTGTCTTTTCTTCGCAGTATCCTGGCTTTTCTGGTTATCGCTTTCTTCTTCCTCGGAAGAGCTGTCTTCTTCTATGAGCTGGACATTGTTAGCTTCCAATAGCGCGAGAACCTGTTCGATCTTATCGGAGTTTGTGATATGCTCTGGAAGAAAATCGGAAAGTTCCTCGTAAGAAAGAGATTTTTTTACTTTTGCGTATTCAAGAAGCTTAATTATCGCAGGATCAGAAACAGCCTGCTCTGCGGCAAGCCATGTTTCATTTTGCTCCGTTGTTTGCGGTTCAGGCTGTTTTAATAAATGCGCCTTATAAGTATTTTTTTTATGAAAATGTTTAGCCAGAGGTGATAATTTTTTTTGTTTTAAAATAAAATTTATTTTATTAAACATTAACTACTTATCCTTAAGTTTTAAAATCTGTGAATCGATATACTTTTTTTCCGCCAATAACTCGTCAATATTCAGAAAATCAAAAGATTTTCTTTCGTCCTCGCGCATTTGCGCATTTATTTCTGTAATGCGTTTTTCAAGTCTTTTAATCTTGATTTTTTTTATACCGTCCTCCATAAAGCGGCGGGCATCGCCTGAATATTCCCCTGATGTTCCCCTGTCTGCGATATAATTTCGCAAATCATCGTCTTCAATTCTGGATAATAGCGAATCAATTCCGTTTTCATCATGTTTAAAACATTCTTCCAACGCGATAAAAATTTCCTTGGCGGCAGGATCATCAATCTCCTTTATCTCAAGAGCTTTTCTGAAATCGGCATACAACTGCTGGTTTACCGCAACATTTGTAAGGAGACTTAATTCGTCATTTCTCTTGATTTGAAGCTTTGGTTTCTGCGCCTCTGTTTTATCGTCTAACTCCCTGTAAGTTTTAGATTTCTTGCGCGAGTAATCATTCTTAACCGCGCCGCGCTCAATCTTATAAATATCTGCGATTCTTGTAATGCAGTCATCGCGGTCTATTTCGGAATCAAGCGAATCCAAATACGGAAACATGAATTCCACCGCTTTGTTTATGTTTACATTACCGTCTGCAGAGGCATTTTGAAGCCTGCCGCGGAAAATCAGATATTCAAAGTCATTTATAGTAAATTTTAAAATATTTTTCAATACATTTGGACCGAATTTTTGTAATATTTCAGCAGGATCCTTGAATTTTCCGGTTTCCTCTCCGATTATTTCCCTTTTTAACCCTTCCTGAAGGTTAGAAAGACTGCATGAAGGGATTTTACCTTTCCGGCACGCGATAATCGACTTATATGCCGCCTTATGCCCCGCCTCGTCATTATCGAAAATTAACACTATTTTTTCAACCCAGCGGTTAAGCAATGATACCTGACTGTCTGTAAAGGCGGTTCCGAGAGGCGCTACGGCATTTGAAATACCGGCTTCATGAAGGGCGATTACGTCCATATACCCTTCCGCAAGGTATACGGTCTTACTTTGCCTCATTTCAGGTTTCGCCAAATCAATGGCAAACAAAACCTGTCCTTTGTTATAAATCCCGGTTTCTGGCGAGTTGATATATTTGGGGCTTTCCTTATCGCTTTGAAGAGCTGTAGGCATCGCCCTTCCCCCGAAAGCGACAATTCTTCCCTGCAAGTCAGAAATCGGAAACATCAGTCTGCCGGAAAATAAAGGAAGTTTTTTATATTTTGAAGAAAATAATCCCGATTTTTCCAAAAATTGATCCGAGTAGCCTTTCTGCTGTAAAAACTTGTATAAAAAATCACGATCCGAAGGAGCGTATCCAAGATTGAACTGCTCGATCATCCTGTCTGATATACCTCTTTCTTTAATGTAATTTAGAGCCGCTTTTCCTTCAGGTTTTTCAAGCAGAAAATGCTTAAAAGTAACTGTCGTTCTTTTGTACAGTTCATAAAGCTCTTCCTTGGCGGAAGTATCATTTTCAGTTTCAGCGCCGCTTCCTTCTTCCATAACAAGTTCAATGCCTGTTTTTTTCGCAAGGGTTTTTATCGCTTCAGGATAAGAAATTTTTTCCATTTCCATTACAAAGCTGATAACACTGCCTCCCTTACTGCATCCGAAGCAATAGTACATTTTTGAATCGGGGTCTACTTTAAAAGAAGGCGTTTTTTCCTGACCGCCGCCGTGAAAGGGACATTTTCCCCACCAGCGCCCGCCTTTTTTTTCAAGACGTACATAATCTCCCACTACAGAGACCGCGTCAAGACGCGAGCTTACTTCGGCGATTGAAGTTTTGGATATTAAGGCCATGAAGGTTTCGTTATCAGTCCGCCGGCTCTTATATGCTCGTCATGAGTCCGGGAAAAATAATGCCTTCCGCTTGAGGCGTTTTCAAGACGAAAATACAAATAATCCGTTTTTGCCGGAAAGAATGCCGCTCTTAGCGCGGTTTTTCCCGGCGCTGAAATGGGTCCTGGGGGAAGACCTGGACGAATATATGTGTTATACGGATTTACAATCTCCAAATCCGTAAATAATAAAATAGACGGATGAGGTTTTCCTTGAATCTCCGTGATAATATATTCAACTGTAGCGCACGACTGAATCGCCATTCTGATATTGAGCCTGTTGTAAAATACTCCCGCCATTACGGGAGCTTCGTCGGCGATTCTGTATTCGCGCTCTACTATCGAGGCGATAATTACTTTTTCGTTAATTTCATTAGGGGTCATTTTTAAAACATTAACATCTATCGTTTTGAGATTATCAAAAAAATTATTCGCCATTACTCTGATAACGCGATCCGCAGGGTGTTCTTTTGGAAACAAATATGTATCGGGAAAAAGATAGCCTTCCATCGAACTGCCGGGTATTTTAAATTGATTTATAATTTCAGGATCTCTTGCGGCTGTTAAAAACGCGGATGCCTGACAAATACCTGAATCTTCAAAGATAGCCGCCATTTTTTTAAGGGTAACGCCTTCTGGAATCGTCACCTTGTGCAACACTTCTTTTCCTGAAATTAAAATTTTATGAATCGCTATCTGACCTGACGGCATTTCAATTCTGTATGTCCCGGTTTTTATGTGTTCGCTGTCGAGACGGCAGATTAAATTCCAGAAATATCTGTTTCTTATCAATCCCGCTCTTTCAAGGCGCATACCAACGGACTGGGAAGTCTCTCCCCTGCGAACGTCAATATAATAACTTGAGTCTTCATTAATTCGTATTGCGTCATTTTCTGAAAAAACCAGCGGAGAAGACGATAAATCAGGAGAGTCCAAATAAAGCACGGCGCCAATCAATACGGGAATCATCACAAGAAAAAATCCGAGTAAACCAGCTAATATTTTTATTAAGGATGAAATTAAACTCTTTTTTTTCTTTTTTTTATCCAAAAAAATACCTTAACCTTTTTTTAGTTTTATAAAAAGTTTTTATATTGAAATTTCCTGGCCTTCGCATGCCAAAGTTAACTCAATTCCTTTTAAATTCATCCTTTCAAGATACCATCGCGCCGACTGTAAAATTCCGTAGAGTTTATAGTCGTCGTATGTAGGATCATGATGGAATAACACCATATGTTTTATATTCCAGTTTGCGGAAAAGTCCACGGCAAGACTGAAAGCGCTGTGACCCCAATTATATTTGTCGATCGCCTCTCCAAGTGTATACTGGCAGTCAATTACGATCATATCCGCGTCCTTAAAAAAAGCCGTATTCTCATCTGTCTTTTGAAAATCACCTGTTGTAAGTTCTGTATCTGTCGCGTAAATAAAACGTTTTCCGTTTTCATTAACGCAGTACGCGTATGAATCTCCGGGATGGTTCATTTTCTTTGCGGTTATAGTCCTGCCGCAAATTTCAAAAGGTTTGTCCATGAAATGAAAAGTTTTTTTTGACCCCATCGCCTCAAGATTAATCGGAAAATAAGGCTGCGCCATCTGATCGCTTAATATTTTTTCAAGGCCGCCTTTAGGCGAATAGAAATCCATTTTTACAGCAGGATTATAACCGGGTCCAAAGAACGGAAGCCCAAGAATATGATCCCAATGAAAATGGGAAAGGAAAACATGATAATGATCCGCTTTTTCTTTTTCACTTGCCTGCGCAATCCCCAGTTCGCGGAGCCCGGAGCCACAGTCAAATACGATCCATTCATTTGATTTGTCAAATGAAACGCTTACGCACGGACTGTTTCCGCCTACCGTGCCGAAAAGCCACGGAGGAAGCCCGGCTAAAAAACGTTCCCTGCTTTCGGGGGATTCCAAATCGTCAACTGTGATCTGTTCGATAATCGCGGATATTTTACTTTTAATGCGCGACGGCTGTATCGGCGTTGGAATGGAACCGCGCACTCCCCAAAAACGGATTTTCATAAATAACTCCCTTTTCTGTTGATTATCGGCTCCGAAGTTCGCAATCTAAGATCCTCTTCTATCGCCGTTTTTGAATGTAACGCTCCGTCATTCATACCGGGACAGCCTGTTGCCGCAATTTCCCACGCTTCCTTTGAAGAAACTATCGATTCCCAAAAAGGGAATGTAATACATTGGAGGGGACGCGCCGTATAAATTTTACAGCCTGAATCCCATAAAATGCAGTCCTTGTTTGACTTTTCCTTTAAAGAGAGAACCTCATCTCCCTTCCAGTCGTCAACCCATCTGCAGTATGTTTTGATTACTTCTTCCCTTCCCATATTTAAGGCTTTAGTCAGATTATTCAGGTCTTTTTCTGAAAGAAAGACAAAGCCAGCCTCATATCTGCAGCAGGCGGAACAGATTTTACATGAAAATTTAAGACCGTCCGCGTAAAAAGGCTCTTTCCCCATGCTGTGAAAATTTATACCATAAAAATATTAAAAAATCAATCACTGCAGATTATCGCGGGCTACTTCGATATTACGGGTGGCTTCAGTTATTTTTGGGTTTATTCTTAAGGCAGATTCCCAGTCGGTTATCGCTCTTTTTCTGTCCCCTTTCTGGGCATAGGCGTTGCCTCGGATAACAAAGGCGCCTGCGTTCTGTCTGTCTTCCCTGATCGCCTGAGTGCAGTCCGCAATCGCTTTATCGTATTCGTCCAATTCATAATAGGCGCGGGCTCTTATTACATATGCTATGGATGATCTTGGGTCTCTTCCGATTACAATCGTAGAACTGTTAATAGCGCCCCTGTAATCTCCGTTACTCATATACTCAAGACTTTTTCTAAAATGCTCTAATGTGATGGGATTATATTCCTGCTGTTGGGCGTTTATAGAGGCGGCAAAAACAAAAAAGCCAATAAAAGCAAAACAGATAAAAATACGGCTTTTTTTATTATTCATAAAATCTCCTAAAGCGGTTAACGGCGTATTTTAAGCCGGATACTAGTAATTATATAACAATTATTAATATTTTCCAATATCTTTTCTGTAATATATACCCTCAAAGGTGATTTGTGACGCCGCATTATAGGTGTTTTTTATTGCTTCTGCCAAAGAAAGCCCTGTTGCGGTAATGCCCAGCACCCTACCGCCTGAGGTCTGGAATTTACTGCCGTCATACGCAGTTCCCGCATGATAGATAAGCGCTTCGTTGAATTTAAGGTTTCCCTTTTCATCTAGCGGGGTAATTTCCAACCCAGTTTTATACGATTCGGGATACCCTGCACTTGCAAGTACAACGCACGCGCTTGACGACGACGACCACTTAATATCGATACTGTCAAGTTTCCCTTCTGTGACAGCCTCCATTATATCCAAGAGATCGGTTTGTAAAAGCGGCAGGACAGCCTGAGCTTCGGGGTCTCCGAAACGGCTGTTGTATTCGATAACCTTGGGTCCAAAGGGGGTTAACACAAGCCCGAAATATAAACAACCCTTAAAAGGACATCCTTCGCTTTGCATTGCCATTACAGTCGGATAAAAAATTGTTTTTTCGCATACAGAGGCAATTTCTGCCGTATAGTGGGGATTGGGAGCGATTACCCCCATGCCTCCCGTGTTCAATCCTTTGTTGCCTTCGAGAGCCCGTTTGTGATCCATCGATGAAATCATCGGTTTAATTGTTTTACCGTCTGTAAAAGCCATTACCGTCACCTCAGGTCCTGTTAAAAATTCTTCGATAACTATGCTCTCTCCTGATTCTCCGAATTTTTTTTCTTTCATGATTAAATTGACAGCAGTCTGCGCTTCATCGCAATTCTGAGCGATTATTACACCTTTTCCAAAAGCAAGCCCGTCGGCTTTTATAACAAGCGGAAATTTGACTTTATTTGATTTAACATATTCAAGCGCGTTATCGCAGTTGTTGAATGTTTCATACGCGGCTGTCGGAATACCGTATTTTTTCATTAGATTTTTTGAGAACACTTTACTGCTTTCGATACGCGCCGCCGCCTTGTTAGGACCGAAACATTTTTTTCCCTTTCTTTCCAGCGCGTCTACCATTCCGATAGCGAGAGGATTATCGGGAGCGACAATAATATAATTTATATTACATTCAACGGCAAAATCCGTAATTCCGGGAATATTATCAGCTTTTATGTTAACACAGCTCGCATCCATGCTTATTCCGCCGTTTCCCGGAGCCGCGTATATTTTTCTTATACGCTCGTTTTTTTTTAGCGCTTTAACAATTGCATGTTCTCTTCCGCCCGATCCGATAACTAAAACATTCATAAAAACCTCCCTTATTGTTATTCGTATTTCTTTATTTAAATAATCTCATTTCTGCAAATCATTTCTACCGCCTTTGGCAAAAGAACCCATTCACATTCTTGCATTACTCTCTGTTGAAGCGACTGCGGCGTGTCGGACGGAAGCACATCAATGGCTTTCTGAAGAATAATTTTTCCGCCGTCAATTATTTCGTTTACAAAGTGAACTGTAGCTCCCGTTATTTTTACGCCGTATTCAAGAACCGCCTTATGAACATGAATTCCGTAAAAACCTTTTCCGCAAAACGACGGTATTAGAGCAGGATGCACATTAATTATTTTGTTTTTATATTTTTCCGTTACCGCATCTCCAAGCGCGGATAAAAATCCGGCAAGAACGATTAAATCAATATTATTTTCAGATAACGCGGTTAAAACGGCGCTGTCAAAATCTTTCTGTTCAGCCGTTAATTTTCTTTCTATCGTTACGGTTTTTATTCCTGCCTTTTGCGCCCTGTCAAGAGCGAAGACACCTTTTTTGGAAGATACAACAAGCGACAATTCCCCTCCGCCAAGCCTGTCTTCATGCCAGGCATCAATAAGCGCCTGAAGGTTGGTGCCGCCTCCTGATACTAAAACAGCTATTTTCAATGGCGATCCTTCTTTTTATACAAATTCAACCCCAAAAGAGCCTGAGCGTATTTCTCCGATTATATATGCGTCTTCACCCAAAGAGCATAACAATCTTACAGCCTCATCCGCTTTTTCAGCCTGCGTTATCACGCACATTCCTACACCCATGTTGTATGTGTTGAACATATCCCTTTCGGGAATTTTTCCCTGCGACGCGATTAAATTAAAAACCACAGGAATTTTTACCGAGCTTTTTTTAATTACAGCGCCTGTTTTTTCACCAAAAGCGCGGGGTATATTTTCCTGAAAACCTCCGCCCGTTATGTGACATAAAGAGCGTACAGGTATTTTTTCAAGAAGCGAAAGAACGGGTTTTACATATATTTTAGTGGGAGTTAACAGCTCTTCGCCTAATGTTTTGCCAAGTTCAGGATAATGTTTGAGAAGAACATCCGCATTATCATTAATGCCGAAAATTTTTCGCGTCAGCGAGAAGCCGTTTGAATGAACGCCTGAAGACGCTAAAGCGATAATTACATCGCCGTTTTTTACGCTGTTTTTATCGGGAATTTTTGATTTTTCGACGATTCCAACCGAAAAACCGGCGATATCGTACTCATTGTCGTCCATCATGCCGGGATGTTCAGCCGTCTCTCCGCCGACAAGAGCGCATCCCGAACGAACGCATCCTTCCGAGACTCCCGCTACAATTTTTTCTATTTTTTCAGGGATATTTTTTCCTGTAGCGATATAATCAAGAAAAAATAGAGGTTTTGCCGCGGCGCAAATAATATCGTTTACACACATTGCAACGCAGTCAATTCCGACAGTATCGTGTTTATCCATCAGCATGGCGATTTTTAATTTTGTGCCTACTCCGTCAGTCCCGGAAACAAGCACAGGCTCGCTATTATCGGTTTTTGGCAGCGCAAAAAGCCCGCCGAAACCGCCGATGCCTTCCATCACTCCCTCTACTCTGGTTCGTTCAATATGTTTTTTCATTAACTCAACAGCTCGGTAACCTGCGGTAACGTCAACACCGGCTTCCTTGTAACTATCGCTGAAACTGTTATACATTCTACTCACCTATTTTTTTGTCGTACTTGTCTTTTCCTACTATTACAGGCTCCGGTACCGGGTACTTACCGGTAAAACAGCCGTCGCAGAAGCCGCACTTTGCGTTTTCGGCGATAGTCGGCACATGTTCAATTGACAGATAACCAAGGCTGTCGGCGCCGAGGTATTCGCGTATTTGCTCCGTTGACATTTTACAAGCGATAAGATTATCTCTTGAGTCAATGTCTGTTCCGAAATAACACGGATTTATAAAAGGCGGCGACGATATTCTTAGATGCACTTCTTTCGCGCCTGTTTCGCGGACAAGTTTAACAATTCTTCGCATTGTCGTTCCGCGGACAATCGAATCGTCGATTAAAATAACGCGTTTGTTTTTTATTGTCGATTCGATTGTATTAAGTTTTATTCTTACCGCGCGATCGCGCTCTTCCTGAGTCGGCTGGATAAAAGTACGTCCGATGTAGCGGTTTTTAATAAACCCAACACCGTACGGAATACCCGACTGGCGCGAATAGCCGAGAGCCGCGTCAAGACCTGAATCTGGCACTCCGAAAACAACATCGGCGTTAACAGGATGTTCAAGCGCAAGATACGAACCCGCTCTCTGTCGGGCTGTATGAACGCAAGCGCCGTCAATTACAGAATCCGGTCGCGCGAAATAAATATATTCAAAAACGCAGAGGCCGCCTTTATTTCCGCAGTGTGTTTTAATACTGCGCACTCCGTCTTTTGCGGCTACCACTATTTCCCCGGGTTCAATATCACGCACAAATTCCGCGCCGATGCTGTCTAAAGCGCAGCTTTCCGAAGCGAATACAATGTCGCCGTCAAGGGTGCCCATGCACAACGGGCGAAACCCGAAAGGATCGCGAACCGCAATCAGTTTACTCGGCGACATTATCACAAGCGAGTAAGCGCCTTCGATTTCTGACATTGCCTTTTCAATCGCGTCTTCTATCGAATTTGTATTTATTCTTTTTTTAATTATTATGTTGATCATTATTTCCGTGTCATTTGTTGTATGAAATACTGTCCCTTCTTTTTGAAGTTTTTCCCTGAGTGCGGATGAGTTTGTAAGACTTCCGTTATGCGCAATCGCCACAGGACCCTTTATGTGCCTTACGACAAGCGGCTGCGCGTTGGCTCTTGCGCTTTGCTCCAAAGTGGAATAGCGGACATGTCCTACAGCCATATTGCCTTTGCCCAGTTTGTCCAGCTCTTCTTTGCTGAATACTTCGTGAACCAGTCCCAAATCGCTGTGGTATTTCATCAATCCGTCGTTACACACTGCGATTCCCGAACTTTCCTGTCCTCTGTGCTGAAGAGCGTAAAGAGCCATATATGTAAGACCCGCAACATCCGATTCTTTTTTATTTGAATAAATACCAAATATTCCGCATTTTTCCTGCATTGTATGTCTCCGGGTTTTATTGTTTCAATTTTTCCTGTAATTGTCTGTCTTTTTCTGCCACTTTTTGAGCCATATCGGCTTTCATGGCTGTAAGTTTTTGAGCGAGAGAGTCGTCAGAAACAGCAAGTATTTGAGCGGCAAGGATAGCGGCGTTATCGGCGCCGTCGATTGCCACCGCGGCTACTGGGATACCGGGCGGCATCTGCACCATCGCAAGAAGCGCGTCCAAGCCGTCCAGAGAAGATTTTATTGGAACTGCTATAACAGGAAGCGTAGTAAACGAAGCAAGCACGCCTGCAAGATGCGCCGCCATTCCTGCCGCAGCGATAATCACTCCAAAACCGTTTTCTCTCGCGTTTTTGGCAAATTCTGCGGCTTTTTCAGGCGTTCTATGGGCGCTCATTATATGAGCTTCGAAAGGAATGTCAAATTCCCTGAGTTTTTTAAATGTTTTATCTAAAACAGGCAGATCGCTGTCACTGCCCATGATTACAGCCGCTTTTTTCATAACCCCTCGTTTATGCTTTTATGCAATACTATATCATTTTTTTGTTTTTTTGAATACTATCAAACAATGAGGCTTGGCAGTAATGAGGGTAGATAATATTACCGATTTAATCGGTAATACCCCGCTTGTAAGGCTTAACAGGCTTAACAATACTAAAACTATTATTTACGCGAAACTGGAATATTTTAATCCGCTTCACAGTGTAAAAGATCGCGCCGCTCTCTCCATGATTGAAACTGCCGAAAAAGAAGGAAAATTAAAACGCGGCTCAATAATAATTGAGCCTGCAAGCGGAAATACAGGAATCGCTCTCGCGTATATCGGATCGGTAAAAGGTTATAAAGTTATTCTAACAATGCCTGAAACAATGCCCATTGAGCGCTGTAAACTTTTATCTGCGCTTGGCGCGGAAATAGTGCTTACAGAAGCGTCTAAAGGAGTTGAAGGCGCGGCGGAAGCCGCAGAAGAACTTGCCGCATCAATAAAAAATTCTTTCATGCCGAGGCAGTACAATAATCCTGCAAATCCTGATATTCATGAAAAAACAACAGGGCCCGAAATCTGGAAAGACACAATGGGCCATGTCGATATTCTTGTCGGCGGTATCGGCTCAGGAGGCACTCTTTCAGGCGCGGGAAAATATCTTAAAAAAATAAAAAAAACTATAAAAATAATTGCGGCGGAACCTTTATCGTCTCCCGTTTTATCAGGAGGAGAACCCGGCTACCATAAAATACAGGGTATAGGCTTAGGATTTAAACCGCGTGTGTACAATTCGTCAATAATCGACGAGATAATTAAAATAAGCGATGATGACGCGGGCAATACCGTGCGGCTTTTAGCGAAACACGAAGGTATTCTTTCAGGCGTTTCCTCAGGCGCCGCCGTGTTTGCCGCTCTTACTGCGGCTAAACGCCCGGAAAACGCCGGAAAGACGTTTGTTGTAATCCTTCCCGATACAGGCGAACGTTATCTGTCTTCATGGCTTTGGGACGATCTCTAACCATTACAATAATTGATAAAATCGCGAATATCCCCTACAATGACCACATGAAGAAAATCACGGCAATTTTTTTAATTATCCTGTTATCGCAGGTTTCATGCGCCAAACATGAAGAGCTTTCGCTTGCGGAACTTGAAGCCATAAATGCCGAAGGACTTGCCGAACTCCTTGAAAAAACAGAAAGCAAACCGTGGCGCGGAGAAGAATTCCTTCCCGGCGGATTGGGCGGAACATGGCATGATGTAATGAACGAAGATCCAAAAAGTTTTAACCATCTTATAGCCGAGCAGGACAGTTCCACTTCCGCTGTTGTAAACAGCATGACGGATTATTTAATTGACTACGATGTTGTAAAACGAAGCTGGAAGGGACGCATCGCCTCTCCTCAGACAATCGTAAACGAACAAAACAATACAATGCGCGTTATTTATACTCTGCGCGATGACGTTTACTGGAGTTATTACAATTCAAACCGTAAAGAAAAAGTAACAAGCGACGATATAATTTTTTGGTATAACGAAATAGAAGGCGATCCTGAATTTCAAAGTTCCGGTTATTACGGACAGTTTTTAACAATGCCGGACGGAAGCGACGCGCATATCGATATAGAAAAAATAGATTCCCTGCGTTTTTCATTTAACTTTCCGCGAATTATCGCGGAGCCGTATCTAATGACAAACAGGGATTTTGGTCCCCGCCATGTATACGAACCTGTAAAGAAAAACGGCGGCGTGGAAGCTGTAAAAAATCTGTTCAATGTTTCGACAGATCCGAAAGAAATTCCGTCTATGGGAAAATGGTTTTTAACAGAGTATACTCCCGGACAAAGGCTTGTGTATAAACGCAATCCGAATTATTGGGAAAAAGACGCAAACGGAGTTTCGCTTCCGTACATCGAAGAGATGATTGTACGAATAATTCCCGAAGAAAATACACAGCTTTTAATTTTTAAAAACGGAGAAACGGAAAACTACCGCCTTCGCCCAGAAGACCTTGATTCGCTTGTAAATAAAAATGACGGCAGTTTTACCGTATTTAACAGCGAAGGCTCCCTTAGCGCGGCGTTCTGGACATTCAATCAAAATCCTGTAAATAACAGCAAACCGCAGTATGACTGGTTCACAAAAAAAGAATTCAGGCAGGCGATGAGCTGTCTTTTAAACCGGGACAGAATAAACGCGCAAGTTTACAGGGGGCTCGCGGAGCCGAAATTGAATATATTCCCCGAACCGAATCCGTATTACAATCCCGCTATTAAATCCGATTTTCTTTTTGATACTGAACGCGCTCTTTCGCTTTTAGCAGCCGCTGGTTTTGAAAGAGATAAACGCGGTTTAATGCGCGACAGCAATAACAGGCGCGTGGAGTTTAATTTAATTATCAGATCAGAAAGTTCTCTTTATCAGGATACAGCCTCGATTATAAGAGACGAACTTTCTAAAATCGGCATTAAAGTGAATATCAGAGTTTTGGATTTCCAGAAGCAGGTTCAGTCTTTAATATCGACATTTGACTGGGATTCAATGCTGATAGGTCTTTCCGGTTCCAATATCTTTCCGAGCCAGGGAAGCAATGTATGGCCTTCTTCCGGCAATCTTCATATGTGGCATCCCAATCAGACAGCTCCTTCCACTGAATGGGAGGAGAGGATCGACTATTTGTATAACGAAGGAAAATTTACTTTAGATCCCGTAAAAGCTCAGAAAATTTGGGATGAGTTCCAGTCAATCATGATTGAACAATGTCCCATAATTCATTTGATGCGCTCAAGAGGTTTTTGGGCGCTTTCAAACAGATGGGATTTTACAAATGTATATTTTGACAACATGAACGGCGCAGAAACAAATTATCTTTATCTAAAATAAAAGGAGTTAAAAAATGAAATCTGCAAAAGAAGTAAATATCGATATTAGGCTTATCGACTTGGTTAACTCGCTGGGATTGACAGGACGCGCGATGATGGGTTTAAAACTGCTTCTTGCCAATGAAGAGCTTCAGGCTTCCCAGGAGTACGCGAATATAGTTTCTATCGTAAGACTTGGTTATAACGATCACGGACCTGTGCATATGCGCACAGTTTCGTATAACGCTGTTTTAATGCTTGATCTTTTAAGAAAAGCCAATTTTAAAACGAGTCTTGAAGCGGACGGCTGCGGCGATTTTGAAGACAGCCTAATGGCGGTAATGCTTGCGGCGATGTTCCATGATTTGGGTATGGGTATGGGAAGGCAGAATCATGAACTTCATAGTATAGTTTTGGCGATGCCCATGATTGACCGTATTTTAGATCAGGTATACCACGATGATATTAAAAAAAGAGTGATGATACGCGCCCTTGCGCTTGAAGGGGTCGCCGGCCATATGGGTACCATTACTGTCTCCTCGCTTGAAGCAGGCATTGTGCAAGTTGCGGACGGCTGTGACATGACAAAAGGAAGGGCGCGTATCCCGATTCATATGATTCACACGCCCAGAGTCGGACTCATCCATCAATATTCAGCAAATTCGATTGAAAATGTGGAAATACAGGCAGGCAAAGAAAAACCTGTAAGAATTGACGTTCATATGTCAAGCGAAATAGGGCTTTTCCAGGTGGAAGAAGTGCTTATGCATAAAATAGCCCAAAGCACCGCAAAACAGCATATCGAGTTGTACGCCAGAGTAGGCGATGATGACGAAAGAAGGTATTTGTAATTTATCATGTCAAACATTTTTGGAAGAATATTCAGAGTAACCACATTCGGCGAATCTCATGGAGAAGCGATGGGCTGTGTGATAGACGGATGCCCCGCAGGACTTGAAATTTCAGCTAACGATATTGAAACAGAACTCGCGCTCCGCCGCCCGGGAAGCGCTCATGGTTCCAGAGACGAAGAAGACATTCCAGAAATTTTATCAGGCGTTTTTGAAGGTAAAACATTGGGAAGCCCGATAGCGGTTATTGTAAAAAATAAAAACCATAATTCAGGCGACTACGACAAATTAAAAGATATTTACAGACCCGGTCACGCGGATTTTACATGGCAGGCAAAATACGCAAGGCGCGATCATAGAGGCGGCGGAAGAAGTTCGGGAAGGGAAACGCTTGGAAGAGTCGCATCAGGCGCTGTCGCGAAAAAATTGCTTTCCAGATACGGAATCACAATAACCGCGCTCTCTTTAACAGCTCCCAACATAAAAGAACTCCACGCCGAAGGAGACAGCGCAGGCGGCGTAATTTCCTGTAAAGTTACCGGAGTTCCTCCGGGTCTTGGAGAACCCGTATTTGACAAACTTGACGCGCGTCTTTCCGCCGCGATAATTTCTATCGGCGCATGCAAAGGCATTGAATTCGGCGCGGGATTTGCCGCCGCGGATATGAAAGGAAGCGAGAACAATGACCAACCCGGCGAAAACGGCGGATATGCGACAAATAACTCAGGCGGCATATTGGGAGGTATTTCTACAGGTCAGGATATTTTATTTAAAGCGGCGTTTAAACCGACGCCTTCAATTTCAAAAAAACAAAAAGCCTATGACAAGAACGGAAATATACAGGAAATAGAAATTCACGGTCGCCACGATACATGTATTGTCCCGCGAGCTGTTGTCGTTGTTGAATCCATGACCGCTTTAGTTCTCGCGGATTTCCTGCTTCTGTCCCGCGTTTCCAGAGTTTAGCCTTTTCTTACGTATAACGGAACAGAGTCGATTTCTTTTTCATCTATGAACAGTACAAAATTTATTAGACCGGGATCTTTAAAGTGAAGGTTTGCGATACTGAAAACAAGGTGAGATACCGCGGATGCGTTCCCTCCTCCCCTTACGTCAATGTTGCCGCTGATCGCTTCCATGCTTGATTCTCCTTCCAGATTTCGCGTTTCTATTTTAAACGCATGATTTCCAAATTCCCAAAGATCAAATCGAAGGCGTATAACAACAGATAACTGCGGATGAACGCACGGAAAGTTGCGCGAGATGATTGTGTCAAAAGTTCCCACGATAGTAAGTTTTCCGTGATTTTCCTGCGCGAAATCGCAGAATGTAAAAAGTTCTAATTTAATGGTTTTACCTCATCTTGAGTAATTGCTAATTTTATAACATATTTTAAAAGGGGGCAATATGAAAAAAACAGGAGTTAATCCCTTCCTTCCGTCATGGGAATATATCCCTGACGGCGAACCGCATGTTTTCAATGACACTGACGGCAATCCGAGAGTTTACTTATACGGCTCACACGATAAATTTAACGGCTACGCGTACTGCATGAACGACTATGTCTGCTGGTCTGCTCCTGAAAACGATCTAACAGATTGGAGATATGAAGGTATAATTTATAGAAAGACTGATGATCCGCAAAATAAAGACGGCAGTATGCATCTCTACGCGCCTGACGTAACCCGCGGACAGGACGGTAAATTTTATCTTTACTATGTTCTAGATAAACTGGATGTAATTTCAGTCGCGGTATGTTCCGCGCCCTGCGGCAAGTATGAATTCCTCGGGTATGTTCATTACCCCTGCGGAACATTGCTCGGCAGGAAAGAAGATGACGTTCCTCAATTTGATCCCGCGGTCTTTACTGAAGGCTCTAAAACTTATCTTTATTCCGGGCAATGTACGGGAAATGGTAAAACAGTCGAAGATTACAGAAACCATTCCATCGCCGTTGTTCTTGGCAGTGACATGCTTACGATTCAGGAAGGACCCTTTCCAGTAATTCCCGGAATCAACGCAAGTGAGGGCACAGGTTTTGAAGGACATGAATTTTTTGAAGCTTCCTCGATTCGTAAAAAAGACGATACATGGTATTTTATATATTCTGCGTATTCGATGAACGAATTATGTTACGCGACAAGCAAGCATCCGTTAAAAGATTTTAAATACGGCGGTGTAATAGTCAGTAACGCGGACTTAAATATCGACGCTTACAAACCTGCGAAAAAGCAGATGTATTTTAGCAACAATAACCACGGCAGTATCGCGCAAATAGCTGGCAGTTGGTACATTTTTTATCACAGACACACAAACGGCAATGAATTTTCCAGGCAAGCCTGCCTTGAGCCGATAAAATTTAACAAAGACGGATCGATTAATCAGGTTGAGATGACTTCAAGCGGGCCGAACGGCGCTCCCCTTCCCTGCTTCGGCGAATACGGCGCGT
The DNA here is from genome assembly GCA_009788065.1 of Treponema sp. Taxonomy (GTDB): domain Bacteria; phylum Spirochaetota; class Spirochaetia; order Treponematales; family Breznakiellaceae; genus WQXQ01. Next base: position 19,618 of record WQSF01000008.1, on the reverse strand, counting down.
ATATTGCGTGTAACATTTTTTCTTTGGATGAAATCGCACCACCTTTAAAAACATACTGGCCGAACAGAAACCCGGAAATGCCTTTTATCACCCAGGACGAATGTGATTCATACGATACGAAAAAAAATTACGAGAACGGCTTTATTACAAACATTATCGATAACCGCGCGGTAGGTTTTAAATATTTCGACTGCAAGGGAGTAACAAAAATCGCCGTAAAAATACGCGGTTACTGTAGAGGTTTTTTCGAGGTTAGAATAAAATGGGACGGAGAGCCGCTTGGAAAAATCGACGTAGTATCCAGCAATATCTGGAAATATTTTTCTTCTGATATTTCGATACCGGACGGTATCCGGTCTCTTTATTTTATTTACAGGGGAACAGGTATAGGAACTCTCGGCTCTTTTAAATTATCCTGACACGCTGTTATTCACTTCGTTTATGCAATCAAGAAACGCTTTCTCAAGATCCGCCGAAACCGAGGCGACCGCTTCTCTTTTATTTTCCTTATAATGTTCAAGACGCGTGCCAAGATCAATGGCGGGAGCAGTTTTAATAATTATTTTTCGCGGATGAATATTAACCCTGTTTGCCAGCGCTCCTCCCATTGTGCGGTTTGCGAAATCCCAAAGATTTTGAACATATTCAACTTTATTATGAAGCGCGCAGTCTTCCTGTATATTAGCTTCTTTAAAGTACCAGCCAAAATCCGCAAGCTCCTGATGGCGCGCGATGTAATAGGCTTCTCCCGCTTGCAAATCCATCACACTGCGTCTTACTCCTGCGGTTTTTTTAAAGCTGTCTATCCCGGCAAGATAAATTTTATCCCAGCAAATATGGCGCACTTTGTATAGCCTGATAAAAAAATCGCCTTCGCTTTTTATTCCCAACATTCGCTCCGAGCATGAGAGCGCGCAGTTGATTACCTTATCAAGCCTTTCCTTAAATGATAACGAATCATCGATTTTTATTCCGTAACGGTTTTCATTAATTTCAAGGATTAAATCCCTGCATCTTTTAATCCGGGTATCAAAGGATAATTTTTTTGATTCCTTTTTTATAAAGCCGCATGTTTTTTCGATTTTTTTTAAAAGCCTTTGCATCGCGGCTTCTCCAAAACTGCCGTATCTGAAATGAACAGAAAGAGGCAGAAGTTCAAGCGGACATCCGCTGTTTTTTGCCGCGAGGGCGGAAGCCGCCTGAAACCCTATCCGTATCGCGCCTGATTCAAGACGCGGTACCGTATCCTGCGAATATGAAACCTGTCCTTCTGGCGCAAGCGATAAGGGATAACAGCCGTCGGTAATTGAGTTAAGAATCTTCGTCATTCCTTTAGAATCAAGTTTTGTATGATGTATGGGAATCGCGCCCATTTTCGGCATGACAATTCGCACAACAGGGCCTCCCCATCTTGCGACCTCGTACCCGTAAACAAAAATGGAATGAGGTTTCCTGTCAAATTTAATCTTTTTTTTGAGCGCCAGCGATTTCAATTTAAAGGTGAACAGCCATGATAAAAGCTGAGGTTCCCTGCCGTCGGGATGGCGAAAAGCGATAATACTGCGGCTTTTCCCGGATAAAGAACGCCTAAAAACATCAAATAAAATCGAATCCCCGTGTAATTCAAGCTTCGCAAAACCGAAAAGGAAGATAATATAGGGTCTTACAATCAATGAAATCAGGAATATCGCTAATTTTGATATAACCGGTGGAGCGACCTTAACATCAGGCGAGGCCGTAAGAACAGGCTTTTGATAAGGTTTTCGCATTACATCCCCTAGGAGAGTCGAACTCCTGTTGCCGGGATGAAAACCCGGTGTCCTAACCACTAGACGAAGGGGACTTCTAAAAGTCTGAAACGAATATATAAAATTCGCCGAAAAATGTCAAGCAATTTTTCTGCTCTTGACCTTTTTATAGGCTTCCAGCATAATCAAATGATACGGCTTGTGCCGTCAATATTGCCGGTTTTAGGAGAATTTAAGTGCCCTGCGGAAGAAAGCGCAAACTGCGAAAAATCGCTACCCACAAACGCAAGAAAAAACTGCGGAAAAACAGACATAAGAATAAATAAAAATCCGGGCGGGAATACTGCTTGCCGGTCGATGGATTGGCGCGTTACTGCCCGGCAGTGATTTCCGTCTTATTTAAAATAAAATATTCGCCCAGGAGTTTTATAGATGAGTATATCAGCGTTACAAAATGCCCGTTATACCTACAAGCCCAAATTACCTGATTGTTTGTCAGGTTCGATCGAGGATATCACTGTAGAAAGCGGCGCGCCCACTGAGTCAATTTCGGATTTTGAACAACTTCGTTCGATCTTTAAGACTACATACGGGAAACCTCTTATCACATTTGTAAAAGGCAAAGGTTCGAATATAAAACACGAACTGAAAGTCGGCGTTATTCTTTCCGGCGGACAGGCTCCCGGCGGGCACAATGTAATCGCCGGTTTATTTGACGGTTTAAAAAAAGCGAATCCAAATTCTGTTCTTTACGGATTTAACGGCGGCCCAAGCGGTCTTATCAATAATAAAACTGTAATTCTTACGCAGGAGATAATCGACGAATACCGCAATACAGGCGGCTTTGACATGATCGGCTCCGGGCGCACAAAAATTGAAACAGCGGAGCAATTCGCTTCTTCTCTTCAGACCGCGAAAAAACTGGGACTTAACGCTGTTGTTATAATCGGCGGCGACGATTCCAATACAAACGCGGCGCTGTTAGCCGAATATTTCCTTGCAAACGGATCGACAACACAGGTAATAGGCTGTCCTAAAACAATTGACGGCGATTTAAAAAATGATTACATCGAAACGTCCTTCGGTTTTGATACCGCGTGCAAAACATATTCGGAACTTATCGGAAACCTTTGCAGGGATGCGAACAGCTCGAAAAAATACTGGCACTTTATTAAATTAATGGGAAGGGCGGCAAGCCACATAGCTTTAGAATGCGCTTTCCAGACACAGCCTAATATCTGTCTGATTTCCGAAGAAGTAGAAGCAAAAAGAATGTCCCTAGAAAAAATAGTGGATCAAATTTGCGCTTCCATCGTTAAACGCTCTGAAAACGGCGATGATTTTGGAATCGTTTTAATCCCGGAAGGGCTTGTTGAATTTATCCCTGAGATAAAAAAATTAATCGATGAATTAAATGACGTTATCGCCGAAGAAGAAAAATCATTCGCGACCATAACAAACCTAATCGATCAGATGTATTGGCTCTCAAGCCGAATCCCCGAATCCTCATACAGGGTTATGCAGACCCTTCCTCCTGATATTGCCAAGCAATTTCTGATGGACAGGGACCCGCACGGCAATGTTCAAGTTTCAAGGATCGAGACTGAAAAATTATTAGTCGGCATGGTAGAAAAAAGACTTGCCGCCATGAAAGAAAAACAGCTCTACTCGGGCAAGTTCACCTATCAAACTCATTTCTTCGGTTATGAAGGACGCTGCGCTTTCCCTACAAATTTTGACGCGGACTACTGCTATTCTCTCGGTTTTAGCGCCTTTGTTCTTATCGCGTCTGGATTGACAGGTTACATTTCCAGCGTAAGAAATCTTATAGCTCCCGCGTCTGAATGGCTTGCCGGAGGCGTACCTTTAACAATGATGATGAACCTTGAACACCGCCACGGTTCGACAAAACCTGTTATAAAAAAAGCGTTAGTCGATCTTAACGGAAATCCTTATAAAACATTTGTTAAAAACCGCGAAACATGGGCTGAAAAAACCTGCTTTTTGTTTCCTGGCGCCATACAATATTACGGACCCGCAGAAGTCTGCGATCAGCCGACCATTACGCTAAAACTTGAATATGAAAAATAAGATAGCGTTCTTTGTGTTTATCGCTCTTGCGGTAAATATTTTTGCGCAGGGTATTCAGGAAAGCCGCGTTCAACTAAATCAGGAAAACGCGCAGGCAGGTGTTCTGCCGCTTAAGAAAGTGGTAATTCTTACGTCCGGGCTTGCATATTATGAACATTCGGGATCACTTGCGACGGGCTCCAGTATCACAATCCCGTTCAGACCGGACGCGGTAAACGACGCGCTTAAAACTCTGGTTATAAATGATCCGTCTTCAGCGAATCCGTCTGTGCGGTATCAATCAGAACAGACTCTATACCAGACCCTGCGCAGTTTAAAGATCGATCTGTCTGACTCGCCCGGTTTTGCCGCCATACTCTCAAGGCTGAGAGGCGCTGAAATTGAAATAACTACGTCCTCGACACATACGGGAAGAATTACGGGTATTGAATACAGAGGTGATCCTCCTGAGCCGTGGATTCTTATCAACACAGTGCAAGGTTTAAAATCTTTTAGCTTAAGCGAAATAAGTTCCGTTAAATTTACGGATAAAACAATTGAGCAGGATTTAAACCGCGCTTTGGATTTACTCGCCTCTTCAAGAAACGCCGATTCGCGCGATTTAATTGTAAATCTTCCGGGAAGCGGAAGAAGGGATGTAACAATCAGTTATGTGATACCATCGCCTGTATGGAAAGTGTCTTACCGCCTCGATCTTGGCGCGGCTAAACCGTTATTTCAAGGATGGGCGATTGTGGACAATGACAGCGATAATGACTGGAATAACGTAACTTTATCTCTTGTCACGGGCCGCCCTTCTTCGTTTATTCAAAATCTTTATCCGCCGTATTATGTGTCGCGCCCTGTGCTTCCGCTTTCAATCGCCGGTACAGCCGCGGCGGCTTCGCACGACCAGGGATTTGGGATGTCTTCCAGAGCGAGTGTGGAATCGTATGAGACGGAAAAAACCGCCGCCGACAGCATGATGATGCTAAGAGCGCCTTCGCCTGCTGTATCTTCCTCAAATCTTGCAGGCGGCGTTGTACAAACCGCTGAAGCTGCCGCCGCAGGCGGACAATTTGAATTTACGATAAAAAATCCTGTGAGCCTTGACAGACGCATGAGCGCGATGCTTCCCCTTGTAGAAGTCGTCATTGACGCGCGAAAGCTTTTAATCTATTCTGGCGGCAATCATCCGAGGCTTGGAGCGGAAATAACAAACACAAGCAAGATGAAACTCCCTGCAGGCCCTGTTACAGTTTATGACGGTGTTTACTCCGGGGACGCTCTTTTGGAATTTTGGAACGAGGATGAAAAAAGACTTATATCCTTTGGCGAGGATCTTTCCGTTACCGCTCTGACAGGAAGTACAAATACAAATATAGTAAGCGCGGTAACTGTAGCGGCAGGCGTCATGACAATAACGCGCGATATAAGCTATATAAAAAATTATACTTTTAAAAATTCAGGCTCCGGCTCAAAACTGCTTGTTGTAGAACATGCTAAAATTTCTCAGGCTGAGCTTGTTTCCCCTAAAGCATCGGAGCAGACTTCGTCTCATTACCGCTTTGAGCTGGCATTACCTGCAAACAAAGAGACAAGCTTATCTGTTAACGAAAAAAGACCGGTATCCGAGAGAATCACTCTTTTATCCCTTCGCCAGGACGCGTTTTTAAGTTACTCCGGCAATCAGGAGATTCCTTCAAATGTACGCCGCGCTTTGGAACGCGCTGTCGAGTTAAGAAAAGAAGTTGATACCGCCGACACAGCAGTTAAAAATATTGACGCGGATCGTATCAAACTGATTTCGGATCAGGACAGAATCCGAAGAAATCTTGAAGCCGCGGGAAGCCAGACACAGCAGGGACAGGAATATTTAAGGCGCCTTGTTTCCATGGACGGCGAAATTGACAATATTTCTAAGGCATTGGCGAAAGCGAACGCGGATTTAATAACAGCCAGAGCCAATTATGAAAATTACATTAACAGTCTTAACCTCCGCTAGGTATTGAATTTTTTTTTGCTGTATTATAAGTTAGTGCCATGTTCATTACAAAAATCCATCCGCGTTTCGGGGACATAGACGGACTTGGACACGTAAATAACACAGTCCCTTCTATTTGGTTTGAAATGGGAAGAACAGAGGTTCTTCGCATGTTTGACCCCGATTTAACCCTCGATAAAAATGTGTTTCCCCTTATCATGGCGCACATCGACTTTGATTTTGTCGCCCAGATGTACTTTAAAGGCGAAGTGGAGATAAAAACATGGATTTCAAAAATAGGAAATAAATCTTTTACGATCTCGCATGAAGCGTGGCAAGACGGACGCCTCTGCGTTAAAGGCACAGCGGTGATTGTTTATTTCGATTTCGTTAAACAGGAAACCACTCCAATCCCTGATGATAAAAGAAAAATGCTTGAAGAGCATTTAATTACCGGTTAAACATCACTTATTTGGCGCTTTTATAACTATCCCGAGTTCATCCAGTTGTTTTTGGTCTACTTCCGAGGGGCAGTCGTCCATCGGGCTTACCGCGAATGAATTTTTTGGGAAGGCTATTACGTCTTTTAATGAGGTACAGCCTGCCATGATCATTACAAGGCGGTCAAGACCGGGAGCGATTCCGCCATGAGGGGGAGCGCCGTATTTGAAAGCTTCTGTTAAAAAGCCGAATTTTTTTTCGGCTTGCGCCTGATCTATTCCTGCAATTTCAAAAACCCTTTTTTGCATTCCGGAATCGTGGATACGTATGGAACCTGAAGCAAGTTCGTAACCGTTTAGCACAAGATCGTATAGGTCTCCTTTAACAGATCCGGGATCGCTTTCCATTGTGTTGTGGTATTTTTCCTGCGGCCATGTAAAAAGATGATGCGCGGCTTCCCATTTTTTTTCGTCTTCGTTGAATTCAAACATTGGGAAATCTACAATCCACGCAAATTCAAACTTGGAAGAATCGCACAGTCCCAAATCGCGCCCTAATTTTGAACGCACAGCGCCGAGAGCTGTGTTCGCCGTTTTTCTGCTTGCGTCCGCAACCATTAGAATAAGATCTCCTTTTTCCGCGCAAAGCCCTGTTATAATTCCATCCGCGTTATCTGCAAAAAACTTTGACGCTCCTCCTTCTAATGCCAGTTTTTCATTGTTCTCTATTACCTTCATCCATGCCATGCCTTTTGCTTTATAAATTTTCGCATGGGCTTCCAATTCATCGATTTGTTTCCGCGAATAATCAGCTTTGCCTTTTACCGTAATCGCTTTAACAGCGCCGCCTGAGTTTAAAGCGTCCTTAAACGCCTGAAAACCGCTTGCCTGCGCGTAGGCGCTAAAATCCTGTAATTGCATATCGAATCTTAAATCCGGTTTGTCGCTCCCGTAGAGTTCCATAGCTTGTTCCCATGACAGGCGGCGGAATGTTAACGGAAGGTCTATATTTTTTATCTTTTTAAAAACATGGCGCATCATGCCTTCCGTCATGGACAGAACGTCGTCCCTTGAAACAAACGACATTTCAATATCGATTTGCGTAAACTCAGGCTGGCGATCCCCTCTTGAATCTTCGTCACGGTAACAGCGCGCTATCTGAAAATATTTGTCAAAACCGGAAACCATTAAAATTTGTTTATATAACTGCGGCGACTGCGGAAGCGCGTAAAATTTTCCCGGATACAGTCTTGACGGAACAAGGTAATCTCGAGCGCCTTCCGGGGTTGATTTTATAAAAGTCGGGGTTTCTATCTCGTAAAAACCGTTAGATGTCATCCATTCGCGGACCGCGAATGTTATCTCGCTTCTGAGCTTAATTCTTTCCTGCATCCCTGAACTTCTAAGATCGAGATAGCGGTATTTAAGCCTTAAATCTTCGTTTGCCTTGCTTTCCTCGTCAATTTGGAAAGGAAGAACATCCGCTTTGTTTAAAATTAATATTTTAGAAGCGATAAGTTCTATGCCGCCCGTTTCCATCGACGCGTTTACCATATCTTTTGGCCTCTCGCCAACAATACCTTCTACCGCGATACAGTATTCATTTCGAAGCTCATCGCAAACAGTCCCAAGATCTGTATTTTTCTCTGTATCGACAGTCACCTGCGTAATGCCGTAACGATCTCGTAAATTAATAAAAAATATGCCGCCGTGGTTTCGTTTACGATGAACCCAGCCGTTTAAAACAGCGGTTTTTCCCGCGTCATTTTTTCTTAACGAACCGCAGTCCGCTGTTCTTTTCATTGATTCCATTTCACCCTCACATCAATCATGTTTCATGTAATAATACCTTATTTTTTTTTTTTGCGCTATAATATATTATGCGCTTTGAATTGGATGATACTCTTACAGACGACATAATTTTTCATATGGAAAATCAAGAAAACGATTTTCTTTTAGATACGCGGGAAGGATGCGTTATTGGCACCCGCTGTGATGACATAAAGGAGTCTGATTGCGATGATGCAGAACGTTATATTCCTCTTCCTGCATGGGAGCCTAAAGACGGCTACCGCCTTATGGAAAAATTCACTGCCTCATTAAAAAATCCTGTCGTGCGGCATGAATTATCAGAATCATTAAATAAAAATAAAGGCGTTTTTCGCGCCTTCAGGGATGTTCTTGAACAATACCCTGACACGGAAAAAATGTGGTTCAGATTCAAAGAACAAAAGATGAAGAATGAAGTTGTCTCATGGTACAACGCTTTAAGGGAAGAATGGGGGCTTGAGCCGATCGGCGCCGAGCCTGAAGATACAATGTCTCTTGTTCTTGAAGATTTTATAATAAAGAAAGGAGAGAGCGATTTTCATTTTATCGCCGAAAGTTCAGACGGCGTAATTGCGGGCAGTATTAACGCGGTATGGAACGGCGCGATTCTTGAAATTAATAAATTTGAAATTAAAAACGAATACCGCTGTATGGGGATAGGAAAAACCCTTTTGTCTAAAGTGATAGAAAAAGCCGATGAAAATAAACTTGATATTTCGATAGATATTCCTTTCGAAACAGATTTTTTTTCAAGGTCATTGCTCCTTGAGAATTTTAAACCGGTTATGCAAAGATTCGTCAGAAAAAATCATACAACATAGGTGGAAGCGCTTGTGGTGCCGCCGATGTCCTCGGACATGGCGGATTTTTATACAACATAAGTAGAAGCGCTTGTGGTACCACCGATGTCCTCGGACATGGTGGATTTTTATACTACATACGTGGAAGCGCTTGTGGTGCCGCCATGTCCGGTCCAGTTCGTGTGAAAGAATTCTCCGCGGGGTTTATCAAGACGCTCGTAGGTGTGGGCGCCGAAGTAGTCTCTCTGCGCCTGCAAAAGATTCGCCGGAAGACGTTCGCTTCTGTAGCCGTCAAAATACGAGAGAGCGCTTGCGAACGCCGGAGTCGGAATTCCGTTCTGCATCGCTGATGTCACTACCCTTCTCCATGATTCCTGCGCGTCTTCGATTATTTTGGAAAAGAAAGGATCGAGCAGCAAATTATCAAGATCGGGTTTTCTGTCAAACGCTTCCTTTATCTTTCCAAGGAAAACCGAGCGGATAATACAGCCGCCCCTCCACATAAGAGCGATACCGCCGTAGTTAAGATTCCATTTATATTCTTTCGCCGCCTCCCTCATTAACAGGTATCCTTGCGCGTATGAAACAATCTTGGAAGCGTAAAGCGCTTTTTCAAGGTCTTTAATAAATAAATTTTTATCACAAGGCGATGAAATTTTAGGCGATGAAAAAACTTTGGACGCTTTTACTCTTTCATCTTTTACCGAGGAAAGACATCTTCCAAAAACTGCTTCTCCTATCAGAGTGAGCGGAACGCCAAACTCAAGAGCGGCGATGCCGGTCCATTTGCCTGTCCCTTTCTGCCCCGCTGTATCAAGAATTTTTTCCGCAAGAGGTTTACCGTCTTCATCTTTGTAGCGAAGAATGTCTCTTGTAATTTCGATTAAATAACTTCCAAGCGATCCGTTATTCCATTCTTCAAAAACATTTCCCATTTCTTCATAACTCAGTTTTAGAACGCTTTTCATTAAATCGTATGTTTCGCAGATTAACTGCATGTCTCCGTATTCGATTCCGTTATGCACCATTTTCACAAAATGCCCTGCGCCGTTTTCACCGACCCAGTCACAACAGGGTGTGTCGCCGTCCGCTTTCGCGCATATCGCCTGCAGCATTGGTTTAACGGAAGGCCATGCGGCGGCGGAGCCGCCGGGCATTATGGACGGTCCTTTTAAGGCTCCTTCCTCTCCGCCTGAAACGCCTGTTCCTATGTACAACAGTCCTTTTGATTCAACGTAAGAAGTGCGCCTCATCGTATCCTGATAATTGGAATTTCCGCCGTCAATAATAATATCGCCTTTTTCAAAAACTTCCAAAAGCTGTTCTATCGTATCGTCTACCGCCTGCCCCGCTTTAACCATGATCATCGCCTTGCGCGGCGCCGATAGAGCCGCCGCGAAATCCGCCATACTATGCGCGCCTGTAATATTTTTTCCCGCGCCGCGTCCGTTAGTAAACTCATCAACCTTGGAGGTCGTACGGTTATACACGGCTACTTTAAATCCCTTACTTTCTAAATTAAGCACAAGGTTTTCACCCATAACAGCCAGTCCGATTAACCCGATATCCGCATTACCCATTTTAATCTCCTTATAGTCAATAAAGTTTAAATATAGCTAAATTTTTCGCTTGTATATATATACTGAAATATATACTATCATAGAGGGGGGGTGATGTCCATGTTAGATAAAACATACACCGCAATCGGCGGCGCTGATAAAGATTTTGACGATCAGGAATTGAAAGAGGTTTTTTTAAACGCGCTCTCTCAAGCTCTTGTAGATGTAAACGACGCCGGGAAAGTAATAATTCTTCCTCCCGATATAACAAGGTTTCATTCAAAGGCGGGATTTTTTACAGAGTCCGCTTCGCACATGCTTGCAGGAAGACTTGGAGCGGTGCTTCCGGCGTTAGGCACGCACATGGCTATGAATGACAGCGAACTGATGAAAATGTTCGGCGCCACTCCGCTTCATAAATTTCTGGTTCACGACTGGCGAAACGACGTTTGCGAACTCGGGCGAATCGAAGCTGATTGGGTTGAAAAAGCGTCAGACGGCGCTGTCAGGTATGACTGGCCGGTTCAGGTTAATAAAATATTAAAAAATGACAATGCGGGAGTCGGCGATTATTCGCTTGCCTTAAGCATAGGACAGGTCGTCCCTCATGAAGTCGCCGGTATGGCGAATCACGGCAAGAATATTTTTGTAGGCACCGGCGGCAAAGAAGCGATTGATAAAAGCCATTTTGCCGGAGCTGCTTACGGGATGGAACGAATCATGGGAAGGGCTGACACTCCTGTGCGCGCTCTTTTCGATGAAGGCCTAAGACGTTTCCAAAAAGAACTGCCGCCGATATTATGGGTTCTTACAGTTATTTCCGCTCGAACTGATGATGAATTATTAAAAACCGGTAAAGAGCGCGGTTCACTCGCTGTAAGAGGTCTGTATATAGGTTTTGGCAGAGAATGTTTTGAAAAAGCCTGCGCCCTCTCCAGAGAGGTTAACGTTAACCTATTGAATGAACCGGTTAACAAAGCTGTAGTTTATCTTGAACCAGAAGAATACCGTACAACATGGCTCGGAAATAAAGCGATCTATCGCACCCGCATGGTAATAGCCGACGGCGGAGAGCTTGTGATACTCGCCCCCGCTCTTGAGCGTTTTGGAGAAGACCCTGGAATAGACGCGCTTATTAGAAAGTACGGCTACAGGCCTGCTAAGGAAATTTTGGCAAAATCCGCGTCCGACCCCGAACTTGGAGGAAACCTCAGCGCGGCTGCGCATTTGATTCACGGATCAAGCGAGAACCGTTTTACCATCCGCTACTGTCCCGGCAGCAAATTATCTAAACAGGAAATAGAATCTGTAGGGTTTCAATGGGGCGATTTAAACGAACAGATGTCGCGCTACGATATAAACAAACTATCCTCAGGCTGGAACACGCTTACAAGCGGCGAAAGGATATTCTTTGTTCCAAACCCCGCTCTCGGTCTCTGGGCTGAAAAGCAAAAATTCGGCTAAAAAGAATAACTAACCGAGAATTTTAAAAATAAATTTTCCAAAAATTGCCTTTCGAATATTTAAATATCATGATAATTTAAGCAATACACTCTAATTACATACGCATAAACAAGCGATAATTAAATGATGAAGCAAATTATCTGCCTTTTTATGTTAATATTAACCATGTTTAACAGTTGTTCAAGCGCGAGTAAAATTACAGCGTCTGATGAAAAAGATCAAAATCTGGATGACTCTCTTATCGTTTTTGTCCATGAACACGGCAAGGTTCTGCCTGTGTCAACATTCAAGGAAGTGTGGGGTTATGTAATCGCCGGGCAGGAGGCGGCTTTAAAAAGCGGGATGCCGCTTACGGATGTATGCCATTTCGGCGCCGAAGTTGACGTCTACGGAAAATTAACTGCCGTTCCCAAAAGACAGAATCTTCCGGCGTTTTCAGGAAAAGCGCATTTAACCGTAACCTGCGCAAGCCAGGCGCTTACCTATTTTACCCTTCTTCCCGGAAGCCCTCAGCGAAGCGCGTTAATTTCAGATTTAATCGCAGCAACCGCGGGTTACGACGGACTAAATATCGATTTTGAAAATATTCCGCCAAGATCGGGAGAAGCGTTTCTTTCATTTTTAAAAGAACTTAAAGCGGGGCTTCCCAAAGAAAAAATATTTTCCATAGCGCTTTACGGGAGAACAAGACAGTTAGCGAATGATGTTTACGATTATGAAAAAATAAAACCGCTTGCGGACAGGATTTTTATAATGGCTTATGACGAACATTGGAGCGGCAGTAAACCAGGACCTGTTTCATCCCTTCGCTGGTGCCGGAGCGTTGCGGAATATTCAATGCGCGTAATAGGAGCAGAAAAACTTGTAATGGGTATTCCTTTCTACGGACGCGCGTGGGAAAGTCAAAATCATTCACGTGCTCTTGTTTACTCTACAACCGAAAAATTACTGGAAACCCATCGTATAAAAGATATCAGCTACGAAAACGGCATTCCCACTTTTGATTACAAACCCGATGTCACTGTAAAAGTATATTTCGAAGACGAATATTCAATCTCAGCGCGTATGGAATTGTACAAATCAATGAACATTAAAGCCGTAGGCTTCTGGCGAATCGGTCAGGAAACCTCCAAAGTGTGGGACATTATAAAAATCGAATAGAAATGGTTTCTTGCAGAGATCGCAAAGAGATGCTTTTACTTTTATTTCTTAACCCGATCCGGTCTTAAAACTTCCGCGCCGTTCAAATATACGTGGTTTGGTTTTGAGTTTTCTTCCAGATAGCAGTGGACAATTACTCTGACTGTTCTTTCGAGAGAATTTTTTACTTCTGGTTCCTGCGAGGCGAACAGAGCCATGCCGCCTCCCGCGTGTCCGGCTTTACGCAGCGCTGTGCAGGGGCTTAATGCGTTTAGATCGTTTGTTACAGAAAACATAATAGACACAATATTTGATTCATCTAAATTATTGGTTTTTAATAAATCACCGTACATCCTGCCGATCCAGATGATAATATCGTCTTCTTTATTTTCACATTGGACGGCGCCTCTTAGGGCGTATAGTTTTTTCATGCGTTTCCTCTTGATATGGCGACAATAAACGCTTCCATAAAAATGGCGGCAAGCCCGTATATAATAAAAATAATATACGGCGCTATTCTTATATGCCGCGCTCTTGCAGGTCTTGTAATAATATAATAACTGCTTTCCAGCAATTTGTATAATGAGCAGACGCAAACCATAAAAGACGAATATTGAATAATGTTTAACAGCAAAAATAATGTTTCATCGGAAAATTCAGGATCTATTATGTATACGATCAATGACGCTAAAGATACCGCTAAACTGATTGCTAAAAGCCCTATCACAGGCCTTCTGGATCTTCTGTCATTCTCCATTTCCGTTCCCTATAATCGTGTTGATAAAATATCAATATACATAATATAATATATTATGAAGAAGTTTTTATTAACCCTGTTGATACTTGTAATCGTCGGCGGCACAGCCTTTGTGTTCGGATGGGTGCAATTTTCTGTTCCTCCGGGAAAATACGGCGTTGTTATTTCTAAAACCCACGGTTTGGATCTTAAACCCGTAAAATCCGGTGAATTCCGGTGGATTTGGTATAAATTAATACCTACAAACGTAAAAATATCTGTTTTCACCCTTGATCAATACAAATACCCTATCAATTTTAAAAGTTCCCTCCCGTCCGGTGATGTTTATTCATCCTTCGTAGGTCTTTCTAATGCCGATTTTTCATGGAATCTGTACGGGGAAATTAGTTACAGCCTTGATCCCCAGATGCTTGTACCTGTCGCCAATGAGTATAACCTTACAAATCAGGAGGAACTCGATTACTACATGGAAAATACGGCAAAAAACATCGAAGTTCTTATACTCCGCATCCTTTCGTCCTCCGGTAACGACAGTGCGCGCCTCGAACAGATAATGTCCGGGAACCCTGACGCGCGGCTGGATAAGGAAATTAACGAAAATTTCCCTGAAATAATGGATTTTTCCTTAAAAATATACACGGCTAAGTACCCTGATTTCGTCCTTTACAGAGAAATTCGCCAAATTTACGAGGATTTCTTGAAAAGCCAGCGCGATTATCTCAACTCTTCATTCGGAAAAAGAGCGCAGACCCATATCGAAACCCAACTGCGCTTTGACGAACTGGAACGTTACGGGGATATGCTGACAAGATACCCGATTTTGCTTGATTATTTGCGAATGGAGCAAAACATCAATAATTAACAAGAGACGGTTTTTACCAGTAACCCGTCAGCCGTTTCCGTTGTTGAATAAAGAAGAGAAATAAAGTAATGTAAACGTGTAATACAGCGTTTTAAGGAGAAAATATGCAAAAGGCAGGTGCCTTACTATTAATATTATTCTTGGGCTTGCCTGTCATGCTTTTTGCTCAGGAAGACAGCGAGCCTTCCATCGATGATTGGGAAGATTATGTTTCAGATTTATATTCAAGGGGAGATCAGACATTTATTATCTCCCTTGGCGTGGCGTTTCCTGTCGCTTTTATAAGCACGCAGGACGGCGTGATTGGAAACGAATCATATAAAAAGAGAGATAAAAGACCCAATAACGTCGATCCTCCTATCGGCGGAACCGGAATGCTCTCGTATAACTATTATTTAAATTCATATTTTTTTCTCGGCGGCGAGCTTGGTTTAATTTTCTTTCCGACAATTGCGAATAACGTTATTTACATTGTATCCCTCGGCGCGAGATTCGGCGCTCAGTATGTTATAGGACGGTTTGAATTTCCCGCCGCTTTTACGATTGGCATGACATTGCAGAAACACAGTAACAGCGATAAACGTTCCGGCTACTTTGGAATGTATTTAAAAGGCGGTCTGTCCGCGTTTTTCAGAGCGACTCACGAATGGTCGTTCGGGATAACGTCCAATTATTACTGGTACCCGCAGTGGACAAACGACAGGTCAAAAAATGTAGACGGGCATTTTGTGGATTTAATCTTATCCGCGCGTTATCATTTTTAAGGCAGGTGAAGCAAATGAAAAAAACTTTTTTAATAATAATTATTTTTACTTTGATTATTTTAAATATCGGATCATGCAAAGATCCCATTTTCTTTAATATCAGCGAAGAGATCGAACCCAATGATCCCAAGATCAGCGGCTCGCCTACAAAATTCGCGGTATCAGGGAACTTCTTGTGGGTAGCGTCCGGTAAATCATTATGGCGGTACAGTAAGACAGTTGACACAGGATGGTGTGTTTGCGCGCGGGATAAAAAAGGAAATCTTCCCAGTTGTACATGCGGCAGAAGATATGATATGCAGTTTTGGATCAGGGATATAACAGCAACCGAAACATATCTTTATTTATGCATGGAAGACAGTAACGGCAAGGGTGTTATAAGACGCATGAATTATTCATCCTCACCCGCGCAATACGAAGATATTATAATTCCAAGCGAAAACGCTGACGCGCAATCCATATTCGCCTTAGATAAAATTCTGTTTTTCAGCGCTATGTTTGTAAAAGATGAGAAGATATCGTATTCATATTATTTTGCGGAAGAGCCGGATTCGATGTCTACATTGATCTCTGTTTCTGAACAGCCGAGGCTGACTATGTTAAACGGAATCGCTTTCAGCGGCGGCTGCTATTATTTATGTTCAATGAACGGATTATATTACATGACTTTAGGCGGGGAAGCGGTTAAAATTCCCGGCACCACTCTTGATGAAGCGAGAAACAGAAACGGTTTTACTGGAATTATAAATATCAATGATAAAGTCGCGGCAATTTCCCGAAGCGGAAATCTTTTAAATGTTACAAACGAAAATATAACTCCAATCGCGAATTTCCAGATAAAAAGGAATGTTTCCACAGGAGCTCTTGCCGTTTGGTATGAGCTTGAATACGACGGAGACGGCGCTGTTAAACAGGACGAAAACGGCAAGGCGATAACAGTTGCGGCTCTGCTTTTAGCTGGAAGACAGGACAGGATTGACTATACCGATACAACGGAATTTACACACGGATATGTTGAATTAAAAGTGAATCCTGACGGCAATGTAGCATCGACAGAATTTTTGGAACCCGGAAACCAGTCGCCGTCAAGCGTTGACAGTCACTCGCGGTTTAAATCATCATTAGGGCCGAACACAATAAATCATATAATTCAAACGCCTTATGAAATTGACAATGAAAGAACGCTTTTTGCCTCTACCCATCAGGGAGGAGTTTTTTCATACCGCAAAAATCAAAGGGGTGAATGGTATTGGAACGCGGAAGAATAATCTGCTATTCTATACCTGATGTCTGACCTTTTCAGCGCAAAAAACGATAAAACTCATGCCTTAAGCCCTTTGGCGGACAGAATGCGTCCCCGCACGCTGGAAGATATAATCGGGCAGGATCACATTGTAGGACAGGGAAGACTCCTTCGCCGCGCGATACAGGCTGACAGACTTTCATCGATTATTTTATACGGACCGCCTGGAACCGGTAAAACATCTCTTGCCGCCGTTATCGCGAACACAACAAGAGCCGCATTTGAAAAGTTAAACGCCGTTCTGTCAGGGGTAAAAGACATACGCGAAGTTATAGACCGCTCTGACGACCGTTTCCGTCTTTACAGCAAAAGAACAATTTTATTTGTAGACGAAGTCCACCGCTGGAATAAAGCCCAGCAGGACGCCCTGCTCCCCTGGGTTGAAAACGGAACCGTAATCCTTGTGGGAGCTACAACTGAAAACCCTTTTTTCGAGGTTAACCGCGCGCTTGTAAGCCGAAGCAGAATTTTTCAGTTAATACCTCTTGATAACGAAGGTTTAATGGAAACAGCACGCCGGACAATCGCGGACAAGGAACGCGGCTACGGAAAATGGAATGTAGTTTTTGAGGAAGGCGCCATTGAACACCTTGTTGAAGTCGCTGGCGGCGACGCGAGAAGCCTGTTAAACGCCATCGAACTCGCCGTTGAAACAAGCGTAACACCGTGGCCGCCAAAAGAAGGCGAAAAAATAATTATCTCCATGGAAGCTGCCGAAGAAAGCATTCAGCGCCGTGCTTTGTTGTACGACCGCGACGGCGACTATCACTTTGACACCATAAGCGCTTTTATTAAAAGCGTTCGCGGAAGCGATCCCGACGCGGCGCTTTACTGGCTTTCAAAAATGGTTCGAGCCGGAGAAGATCCAAAATTTATTTTTAGAAGAATGATAATTCTTGCAAGCGAAGATGTCGGTCTTGCTGATCCTATGGCGCTTTCTGTCGTAATGTCCTGCGCTCAGGCTTTCGAGCGGATCGGCTTTCCCGAAGGAAATTTCCCGCTTTCACAGGCATGTTTGTATCTTGCGACAGCACCGAAATCAAACACCGCAATGGCGTATTTTGACGTGCTTAAGGAAGTTGAACGCGAAGACGCGGAAGTGCCAAACCACTTGAGAGACGCTTCCAGAGACGCGGAAAGTTTCGGTCACGGCGAAGGATATATTTATCCGCACGCTTACAGGGATCATTGGGCGGCGCAGCAGTACCTGCCAAATACATTGCGCGGAAGGGCTTTTTACATTCCGTCAGAAATCGGTTACGAAGGAAAAATACGCGAGGATGTTTTGCGCAAACGCGAATTGCAAGCGGCTATAGTTCTCGCAGAGGGACAGAGCGAATCTGAACTTTTAACATGGTCTGCGGCTTCCAAAGGACGCGAAGGATGGTTTAAAAGACTTGAATCTGGACGAAGCAAACTGCTTTTAAACGTCAGAGATTCGATTTTTAAAACCGCCTCCCCTTCCCGCCAGTCGCGCGTTCTAATTCCTCTTGCAAACGACGGACTTTTACTTTGGGAAAGCCTCAGGCGCTGCCCTGAAGGGCTTACAGCGGCTCTCGTAAACAGCGAAAACGCAAAAGACGCTCTTTTACAATACGCTTGCGCTTTAAATGAAACAGAAAAACCGTTAGTTGAAATATCTCAGGAGCTGCTCCCCTCTGCCGAGCAATGCGAAAAATGGTTTTCCTGCAGTGAATTCGATCATATCTTGATCCGCGCGCAAAGATTTAATACAAAACTTTCTTCTTTTGCAGTCTGCGCAAAATCTCTTCTTGCCAAAAAAGGCAATCTTGTAATATTTTACTCACCTGTACAGTTAGGAGAACGTATTTCGCGAATTCTGTCGTTTGAGTGCGCTCAGAACGATCTTTCTTCCAAACTCGAAAATGCGGAGATTTCTTTTTTTAAGGATTTTAGTAATAATAAAACTTCTGCGTCAGAAATATGGGATGAAAACGAACTTATTTCTGCTTTTAAAGAAAACGGGTTTTGCGTATCAAGCAGTTTAATCGACCAGCAGGAAGAACGCCTGATTACCGAAAAAGACCTGTCCGCATGGTTTAATACGGAACAATCCCGCTGGGGTTCTTTCATGTTTGGAGCCTTGTCCAACGAAGATTTTCGCGCGATTGAGGACGCGATTCGCCTCAGAATCGCAAAAGGACCGATTTTATGGCGCTGGAAGTCAATATGTCTAAAAGTCAGTATAAATAACTAAAAAAAATATAAAAAACCTGTTTCCATTGTTAAAATTTTATGTTATAATAATGATAAATGTATAATTTGATTCACAATAGAAGGTGTATTTAATGAGAAATACAAAAACGGGTAGTAAAACAACAAAAACGGCGAAAAAGCCTGCGGTTAAAAATACCGCGGCAAAAGCCGCAGCGCCCAAAGCAAAACCGGCTGTAAAAAAAACCGCCAAACCAGCCGCGAAAACAACGACAAAAAAAGCGCCTTCAAAATCTGCAGTAAAAAAACCTGTCTCAAAAACTGTAAATAAACCGGCTGAAAAACCAGCCACTAAACCGCCTGTTCCAAAAGCCGTAAAACCGGTAAAAGTAGAACCCCAGCCGGTCGTAGAAAAACCTCAGGCTCCTCAACAGCACGATATGAGCCTCCCCGAAGGGTCAGCCTTACAGCAGACAGGACACCGCCGTCCGCTGATAGTATTCCCAAAATAATTAATAATTTTTTAAAATTTAATTAAAGTTTTTCCTCCCTATTGCCGAAAATCTAAATTGAATAAATCCCGCCGGGTTTCCGCGGATTCAGCAGGGAGAAAATTCAAATCGGAAGCATGGATGCTTCTGCCAATATTCAAGGAGGATCTTATGATCATCAATCACAACCTAAGCGCAATGTTTGCGGACAGGTCCCTCAAGGTAACTCAG
>WQSF01000007.1 GCA_009788065.1 Treponema sp. | reverse complement strand
ACTTCTCCTTTTTATGTTAATTAAATTTTCTATTCCAGTTTTGTGTAGCCTTCGCTTGAAATTATCGCGTCAAGTTTCTGGCCTCCCTTGCAAAGTTCGCAAGTGTTTGTATCGTAAAGTTTGTATCCGGGAATATCTTCCGCTGTAAACAAACAATTAACCTGCTGTCCGATTTTTATTTCTGACGCGCGGTATAAAGCGGATACGCCAGCGAGTTTTCCGCCGTAGTAATTAATACATTCGATCGTGATATTTAATACACGCCCTGACGATACCGTAGAAATTACAAGCAGAATATTTTTTCCGTTAATCCATTTTACCGCGCTGTCGGCAAAAATCAATTTTCCGTACGCGTTCGTCATGGGAGACACAACATGAATATTGCGTCCGGTATTCATTACAGATGTTCCGTCCTGATTAAGTTCCTGCGCAAGATAAGCGCCGACAACTTCCATTCTTTCCATACACACAATCGTATCTACGAGAGTGCTTGATAAATAAGGGATTGCCATTTCCCTCGCGACATCTCTGGCTATATCGGTATTGCTCTTTAATTCGCTTACATCGAGGTAGTTATTTGTATGAACATTATTTGTTGTAAAATGACCCGGGGTAATATTTACGGCTATTAAGGGATTTTTCGCCAGCGATACACTATATGTCCTATCTTCCATTTATCCTCCTGGATATTATAAATTTAACATTGATAGTGTAGAATAGTCAATATATGGGTAATTCATTCTTTTTTATGTCAGTAAAAAGGTTAATTTTTTTAAATTTGGCATTAATCGCTCTCCTTTTATCCGCCTGTAACAGGGAAATTCGCAATATAGAGATTCAAATTGACGAGCCTGCGCCTGTTATAGACATACACCGTATTCGCGCCGCGGAGATCGTATCCTCAATGAGCGACAGCCTGCTTACAGCCCAGCTCATGATAAGCGGGATCGACGGAAACAGCTCCTTGAGTCCCGGAAACCGGGAGATGTTTTCAGAAATCCCGGCAGGAGGCATAATCCTTTTCAGATATAATTTAAACACGGATAATGACTCGATTCGATCTCTTATATCTGAAGCGGCGCAGTTTATTGCGGACGAAACAGGTGTCCCTCCTTTTATAACCGTTGACCACGAAGGAGGCGTTGTTAACCGTTTCAGAAGCGGTATCGCTACTCTTCCTGCGGCTTCGTCTTATTGGGAACTGTCATCAAAAATCGGAATATTAAATACGCTTGCGCAGATTGAAACCGACAGTTTTAACGCAGGATGTGAAATTGCAGGTTTAGGCATAAATTTAAATTTTGCCCCGGTCGCCGAATACCTTATCGATGAGAACCGCGTTTTTCTTGAAAAACGCTCTTACGGCGCTGATCCCTATTTTACGATGCTTGGCGCGTCCGCGTTTATTAAGGGTATGGAACGCTCAGGGGTTTTATGCGTTGCTAAACATTTTCCAGGAAGCGCGGGAAAAGACCCTCATTTTTCAGCTTCGGTTTTGGACTTTGACAGAGAATCTGTCGATCGGCTTGTTATGCCTTTCGCGTCTCTCATTAAAGACGGCGCAAGGGGTGTGATGGCAGCTCACACAAAGATTCCTTTAATTGACGATGAAATTGCAAGCTTATCCTCCGCAGTGATGAATGACTGGCTTAGAGGCGAATTGGGTTTTAACGGCATTA
This sequence comes from Treponema sp., assembly GCA_009788065.1. Taxonomy (GTDB): domain Bacteria; phylum Spirochaetota; class Spirochaetia; order Treponematales; family Breznakiellaceae; genus WQXQ01. The sequence continues at coordinate 58,469 of WQSF01000007.1, read as the reverse complement.
TTGTAAGCGATGATTTTACAATGGCAGCCGCCGGCAGTATTAAAGTAGAAGAAGCCGCAGTTCGTTCTGTCGTGGCAGGTTCCGATATGATCCTGGTATGGCCTTCGCATTTAAAAGATACACATGCCGAATTTATTAAAGCGCTTGAAGACGGCTCTCTTACACGTGACAGACTAGCCGAGTCGGCGCAGAGGATTATTTACGAGAAGCTGAAGATGGGACTGCTTGAATAAAATCAAGCCAGAGATTGTCCATCACAAGCGGATCTGCTGTTACATTAATAAATTCGTCCTTGTTTTCAGGATTCGGGAACGACAATGATCTTGCGTGCAGACGTATACCGCCGTTCTTTTCGCTCCGCTTTGATCCGTATTTTAAATCTCCTTTTATATGCAATCCGACAGCCGCCAGTTGCGCCCGTATTTGATGATGCCTTCCCGAAAGCAGTTCAATCTCCAAAAACAAATAATTTGTCCCCTCCCCTATTACACTGTAACGAAGGGATGATTTTTTACAGTTTTGCTTTTCTTTGTCATGGGCGAATGATTTATTATTACGCGAATTAATTTCTATCCAGTGCGTAAGTTCGGATGTTTCAGCAATTTTAAAAGAAGGTTTTTCAACGATTGCCCAATAACGTTTATCGGTTTTAATTTCACCCCTTCCCGCGAAAACAGAGTTTAGATATTCAAGAGCAGTGCCGTTCAACGCGAAAAGAGCGCATCCTGTTACAGGGACATCCAGCCTGTTAACCGCCTCGACAAAATCAGCCTTTAAAAATGCCTTAAGCTCTTTTTGTAAATCAACAATCTCATTTTTAGCGCCTTCTACGGCTTCGCCTTTTAATTTATTAATAACAACGCAATTATTACTTTGGTAAAGTATTCTTTCCATAATCATGAATATGTTTTAAGAAAATTGATAAGCGGATCATACCAGTTTTGGGATGTCTTTTTTTCTTCAAGAAAACGGTAATAAAGCGACAGTATATGATCCTTTATTCGCGCTTGATCTTCGGCGTTAATATTTGTCCTGGGCGCTGCCGCAGGGTGGACTTTAATTTTTTTAATTTCTTCATTAACCGCGCACGGTGCCGGAGAAAAAAGCAGACTGGTGAATTTTTCCGCCTCTTCGCAGGGAAAAAGTTCAGAGCAAAAGCATGTCATTGCGTAAAGCGCCGCGGGTATACAGTTTACGCTGTGCTGCTTTACAAACAGAATCGCCTGACATATCGCCAAAGCGCCCTGCTTTAATTCAAGCGCCTGATCTTTTAATTTATCCGATTCACCTATTTTCTTTGCAATTTCTGAAAATTGCAGATATGTATGAACAACTACCATAACATGAAGGCTTGGAATGCACATAAGATGCGGGTCAAGTAAATGTATTACAAAAAACCTTGGACGCGCGATGTAGAACGGCCTCTTTGTTGTGGACATATTGCGCTTGTATATTTCCGCCGCGAAAACGTATAAATCACCCATCGAATAAATAAAATCTCTTACAGGAATATGCGCTTTTCTTTTATATCTTTTAAGAAAGAAAGTAATTAAACGAATCCAGAAGTGAACAAAATCAAGGTATATAGTAACCCATGCAGGCGCAAACGGCACTTTTTCATCGAGCTTATGATCTACGCTTGTTACAGGAATCCTGCCTGAAAAAAAAGCGGCATGATACTGCCTAAGAAAGAAATTATAAATAATCCTTGGAACTGTTTTTAAAAAAGCCGGGCGCAGAGCGGGAAAAAGAATCGAATTAAAAAGCGCATAAAGCCAGTTTTGGGTGTAAACGCTGTCACTTTTATTCATGATTCAATGTATCAAAATACAGTATTTTTGTCTTGATCATTAAAGCCGCGCGTTAAGCGGAAGCTTTTTCTATTTGTTTTAACTTTTCCATCGACAATTTACCGTTCTTTAACTGCCCTTCGGCAAACGCGCTGTATTGTTTGTCGTAAACAGCGATATGTCCGAAAACCCAATCTACAAGAGTGCGGACAAAATTGTTCGGGACAAACTTTTTGCCTTCGTCGTGGCTCTTTGCGGAATCCAGAATTTTTTTTATTAGCGAGACATGCATCCTTTTATGTTCTTCGTATTTTGGATAATCAATAGCAGCAAGGAGTTTTAATTCAGCGTCAAAGTGGTATTGGACATATTTGACCATTTTACTCATAGCGTCTTTAAACTTGGTTTCCAGCTCGCCGTCAGCGGTAAAACAGGCGGCGTAAAGTTTATTTGTAAGAACGATAAGTTCCTTGTGCTGCTCATCTATGAGATCTATACCTGTCGCATATTTTTTATCCCACTTGATTATTTCATTACTCATGAGACCATTGTACCATGAATCTTAAAATATTGCAAATGATTTAATGTATTACGGACAGTCCTGTTTTACTTCGCGCTTGGCAGTTGTTTAGCGCCGAATGTAACGCCGCAACTGTCTCTGTTGCATTTATAAGTGCCGTCGTCATTTTGCGTAATATTACTGGAAGAACAATATGGGCAATAATGAATGGAATCCCATTCACAGCTTGCGACAGTAAAGACGATAACCGCAATTAATAAAATAATTAATAATTTTTTCATTCTGCCACTCCTTTATATATTAATTTTACCCGCGCCGAACGTTTTACCGCAATCGGTATTTGTACATTCATAATGAATTTCCGTTATACCGGTGGTCGTGTTATATACGGAAATCTCCTTTACGCCCATTGATCTGCAGAACGGGCAGTAGGTTACAGATTCTCTCGCGCAGGAGAAAATGATTAATCCTGCAAGTATAACAAACAGAGCAAGACCCGCTTTCATGGCAACGGCAATTTTTTTATTATTCATAATATCCTCCTAAATAACATTATATACCCTGTCCGATGAAAAAACAATTTTTATATTTTCAATGTGCCGCTTGCAAAACTTAGTTGTTTTTAACAAATTTAGCCATTTTTGTATCGTCAACTCTTATATGGGTTATCAGCCATTCGCCGATTGTCGTTGTAATTGCAACAATAAGGTCCTCGTTCGGGCCTTCGCTTTCCAAGCGCTTTGTAAAATCGCCTACTGTTTCTTTGAATGTATCATGACACTGCTTGTGATAAATATATTCAGGATAATTGCAGTTTTTCATAAGCACTTCTTCTGTAGTAAAATGCATAATCGTATATTTTGTCAGAAATTCGATTGTCTTTAATGTATTTTCCGCTCCCTGATTATGCCGGCATGCGTCTATAAAATCGTTCAATGTGATAAATAACTGTTTGTGCTGTTCGTCTATCTCATCGTAGCCTGTTTCAAGGGTTTTATTCCATAAGTAAGCCATAAACGCTCCTCTTTTTTATTTCATTGTCTAATTATGCGGTCATTGTACCTATAGATCAATAGTAAAATTTACCGTTATCCGCTCCCCCTTCCCAAAAACATCTATTTTTAGTACAATTTTATCATCAATAAGAAGTTAAGAGGAATAATATGATTCGATGCGGAGATATAACAAAAGGAACTTGTTTATTACAGAAGGGACAGCCGTATTTGGTTGTTGAAAGGGAATTTCACACTCCGGGCAAAGGGACAGCTATCGCGCGCATAAAAATGAAGAGCATTAAAGACGGCTCTGTTTTAAGCCTTACAATTCCCACTCAGCAGGAAGTTGAAGACGCGCAGGTCGATATTCGCGCCTGCCAGTATCAATACAGCGATCAAGACAATTATCACTTCATGGACAACGAATCTTTTGATCAATACGAAGTTGGTATAAACGAAAATCCCGATAAAAAACTGTATCTCCAGGAAGGAAACTCTTATCAGATTACAATTTTCGACGGAAAGGTTATCGATATTCAAATTCCTTACAAGGTTGTTTTTACGGTTGCCGAAAGCGAAAATTATATAAAAGGCGATACCGCTACAGGCGCGACAAAACCGATAAAAACCGAAACAGGTTTAACGGTACGAGTGCCTCTTTTTATTAAACAGGATGAAAGAATTCTTGTTAATACAGAAACAAACGAATATCTTGAGCGGGTTAATTCATGAGCGAAAGACTTGCGTTATTGGGAGATGAAGCTGTCGCGCTCGGAGCGCTCCACGGAGGAATAAGCGCCGCTTACGGATATCCGGGGACACCGTCCACAGAAATTCTGCAGTATCTGATTAATAATTTTAAAAAGACTGACGGAGCGCCTGTCGCGCGCTGGTGTTCAAACGAAAAAACCGCGATGGAAGCCGCTATGGGAGTGTCCTTCGCGGGAAGGCGCGCAATCGTTACGATGAAGCATGTCGGCTTAAACGTCGCCGCAGACCCATTTATTAATTCGGCTTTATTAAAAATTAAAGGCGGTCTTGTCATCGCAGTAGCCGATGATCCCGGTATGCACAGCTCCCAGAACGAGCAGGATTCACGTTTTTACGCGGACTTTGCGCTTGTTCCGTGTCTTGAACCGCGCAGCCAGCAGGAAGCTTACGACATGGCGCGCGAAGCGTTTGAAGTTTCCGAACGTTTCAACGTACCTGTAGTTCTTCGGCTTGTAACGCGCCTCGCGCACGCAAGAGCCGCGGTAGTTCCAAAGCAGGGAAAAAACCAAAACAAACTCTCCAAAACACAGGAGAAAAATTCATGGATGCTTCTTCCGGCTTTCGCCAGAAAAAATTACAACGCGCTTTTAGACAAGCAAAACGTTCTTGCTGAATGGTCATATCAGCATCCGGCGAATAAAATGAACAGCGCAAAAAGCGATCTTGCGATTATCACATCCGGCTTGGGCGGCAACTACTATGAAGAAAACCTGAATGATTTTATAGAATTACGCAAGAAACAGGGCAAGAGTATCCCTTCGCATCTGCATATCGGAGCCTATCCGCTTCCTGAAAAAAAGATACGCAAACTCTGCGATGAAGCCGAAGAAATAATCATTATCGAAGAAGGACAGCCCTTCATTGCAAAGAAAATTTTCGGTCTTACAGGCGCAGAATTAAAACCTGTTATCCGGGCTGGAGAACTCGATCCTGACAACGTAAGAAAAATTCTAGGTCTTCCGTCGAGAAAAACAATTAAATCAAAAATAGACGCAGACAGATTGCCGCCTAGACCCCCTGTTCTCTGTCAGGGATGCCCTCACACCGACAGCTACAACACAATTAATAAAGCGGTCGCCTTTCTTGACTCAAGACCGGGACACCCCGATGTCGGCATCAATTCTGATATAGGATGCTATTCTCTCGGCGCTACGCCGCCTCTATCCGCAATCGAAACTATTATCTGCATGGGCGCGTGTGTCGGTATGGCAAAAGGCGCGTCTGACGCTGGTCTTAAATATTCGCTTGCCGTTATCGGCGATTCGACATTTATTCATTCCGGTATCACTCCTTTAATCGACGCTGTAGAAGCCGATGTTCCGATGACTCTTATCATTTTGGATAACTCAAGCGTCGCGATGACAGGCTGTCAGCCCACGATTGTACCTTCTGACAAACTTAAAAGTTTAATCCTCGGCTGCGGAGTAAAACCTGAGCGTCTGCTTGAACTTGAAGCCAGACCCAATCTGGTAGAAGATAACGCGGCTAAACTTAAAATCGAGATTGAACACAAAGGACTTTCTGTTGTTGTCTTTAAACGTGAATGTCTGGAAGCGATACGCAAGAATAAAAAGTAAATTATTAAAGTGTAATTTTTTATTTTTTTCACCTTTTTTTAATATTTTGGACTATTTTCATTGGTGACTGACACCATTATGACTGGTGACTGACACCGTTTTGACACCGTTTTTTGTTGTTGACATATTACGTTAACCGTTGTAAAATGTTGGTTAACATGGGTGTGTCCAAAATAACAATTAGGAATCGGTTTGTGTTTGCGGCTGTTTTTGCCGCTTTAATCGCGGTTTCAGGTTTTATTATTATTCCGCTGCCGGGCGGAGTTCCGTTGGTGCTAAAGAATCTTTTTGTCGTACTAGCGGGAACAGCGCTTGGCGGCTTTTACGGCGGCGCTTCTCTTTTAATTTTTATCGCGGCAGGTGTGCTTGGAGCGCCTGTATTTGTGGTTCCGGGAATCGGTGTTTTTAACACTCCTCTTGGAGGATATGTAATCGGTTATTTTTTAGCGGTGCTGGTTTCAGGTTTAATATGCGGAATACCAAGAATCGAAGAAAAAAAAGTAAAACCTTTTTTGGTAATACGTTTAAGCATTGCTTCCATTGCAGGATTTGCGATTATATTATTATCAGGCTCCGTTTATTTAATGTTTTTAAATTCAATGTCTTTTGGCGCGGCTTTGATTGCCGGTGTTATACCCTACGTCATAGGCGATTTAATTAAACTTGCGATATGTATTCCTCTGTCGCTTAAATTACGCCCGATAGCGGCGAGATACTTAAATAATGATTAATCTTCAAAATGTAACAAAACGTTTCCCCATTGTCGATGAAAATTTAATAAATAACGAACAGGTCCGCAATGGGTATTTTTACGCGCTTGAGGATATTTCTTTATCCATAACGGAAGGCGAATGTACAATAATTGCGGGAGCGAACGGTTCCGGGAAAAGTTTATTAATGTCGATAATCGCAGGGCTTGAAGAACCTACAAGCGGCAAGGTTAATATTAAGGATAAAGTTGGGCTTGTGTTTCAGGAACCGGACGCGCAAATACTTGGAGAAACTCCAAGAGAGGATATTGCATTCGGACCTCGAAATATGAAACTTAAAAGAAACGAAATAACAGAACGTGTTAATAACGCGCTTATACAAACAGGTCTTGAACAAAGAGCGGACTTCCCTGCCCGATCGCTTTCGGGAGGCGAAAAAAGACGGCTTGCCACCGCCGGTGTTCTTGCGATGGATGCACGGATTATTATTTTTGACGAACCCTATGCCAACATGGATTATCCCGGGGTTGTTCAGGTTAATAAACTCTTTCAAAAATTAATAGCGGACGGAAAAACCGTTATCATTCTTACCCACGAACTTGAAAAATGCCTTGCGCTTGCAAAACGTTTTATCATCCTTTACAAAGGGAAAAAAGTTTTTGACGGCGCCGCCTCCCTTGCTCTTGAAAGCGATCTCGAATACTGGGGGATTCATCATCCGTTAAAAAATAATTCTAATAAAATTGAGAGTCTTTTATGGTAGAAGTACAATCAATATTTAAATATAAAACCGTTAAAGGTCCTTTACATAAAATTCCGGCTTTTTTTAAACTTGTTTTATTTTTACCGCTTTCCATTTTTTGCGCATATCTGCCTCCTCTCTGGCTCAGCGCCGGAATAGCGATTGTTATTATTTTTGCGTTTTTATGCGGTATAACAGCAAAAGAGCAGTTGACCGATTTTAAACCTACATTATTATATACGGCTCTTATGTTCTTCCTTTCTGTTTTTTCAAATCTTTATGATAACCGGAATAATATATCATTGGATTTTATAATTACAAATTCACTCATGCCAAATACCGTATTTTTACAAACAGTACTGCGGCTCACATTAATTGTGCAACTATCAGCGCTTTTATTTAGAACAACAAGCTCTCTTGAAATACGCGAAGTTGTACGCCTTGACATATTATCACTTTTCCTGTGTTTTATTCCTGAAATTTTTAAAACATGGACAAGCGTAAATTTTGCATGGAAAGCGCGCGGAGGAAAACGCGGGTTTGTTAAGTTACAGACACTTTTATTTGTTTTAATTTCGCTAAGTTTTGAAAAAGCCGCGGTTAAAGCAAAAGCATTAGAAGCAAGGAGGATTAAATGTTAACAAGTAAAGCGAAGGTTTTAATTTTATTAAGAGAAAAACAAGGAGCGCCTGTCAGCGGTCAGGTTCTTGCGAAGGAAATCGGCGTTTCGCGTGTAGCGGTATGGAAAACCGTTCAATCTCTTTTAGAAGCCGGGTATTCCATCGAGACAAGCGATGCCGGTTATCTTCTAGATCCAAAGAAAGAGAAAGATTTTCTTTATACATGGGAATTCGGCGAAAAAGAAAATGTATTTTTTCATTACAAAAATACAGGAAGCACAATGGACAGGGCAAGAGAGAAAGCGCTTCACGGAGCCGAAAGCGGCAGTGTCTTTACAGCGGAAAAACAAAGCGCCGGAAAAGGCAGGAACGGCAGAACATGGGTGTCGCGGCAAGGCGGCCTTTTCTTTACCCTCCTTGAAAAGCCGCGTCTATCTATTGCGGATTATTCCCTTCTTTCGCTTATCATTCAAATAGCGATAGCTCGCAGTATCTCTTCTATCTGCGGTAAAAAAGCGTATCTTCGCTGGCCGAATGACATTTACATAGGCAAACGGAAAATTTCAGGCATTGTCAGCGAAATTGCCGGAGAAGGCGATTTAATTTCCTGGCTTACCTGCGGAATCGGCGTAAATGTTAATAATCCTGTTCCTTCAGGCAAAGCGGTAAATTGCGCCGAAATATTGGGACGCAATATTTCGCGAAGGGACGTATTAATTAAAATACTGGATGATATTGCAGACGTAAAAAAAACATTCGAGTCTAACGCCGCCTACTCGCAGGGAAACCGCGCTCTAGCCGCAGAATGGAATTCAATGTCAGACTGTATGGGCGCAAAAGCCGCTGTTTTTGAACCTGCCGCCGCCGAAGACGACTATTCGTTAAGAAAAACCGGTAAAATTCTGGCGCGAGGCATATTCCAGGGAATTGATCCTGTAGGCCGCTGTATATTAAAAACCGGTGATAACACTTTATATTTTAATCAGGGTTCGGTTTCGCTCGCGCTTATAAATCCGTAACACAGAAACACAGTAATAATTTTTTTCCGGCTTTTATCGTATATCTACATTAACTGATAAATTCTCCGTTTTTCCATTCGCCTTCTTCAATTGTGCCGTCTGCAAATCTAAGTTTTCCTTTGCCGTGGAATTTACCGTTTATAGACTCTCCTTCGTAAATATCACCGTTTGGAAAAACAATTCTGCCTATCCCCTGAGGTCTGCCGTCCTTAAATATATTTTCCTGATAACCGCCGTCATTAAACAAAATTTGCCCTCTGCCATGCGGCAAGCCGTTTACCCATTCGCCCTCGTAACCTGTTCCATCCGGTTCCATGTATTTGCCTATACCGTGAGGTTTATCATCAACCCAATCGCCCTTGTACGTACTGCCGTCTTCAAATTTTAAGTTTTTTATTGCCATAATAATTTTTTAAAACACTCCTTTAAATATTTATAGTTTGTTAGTAATTTTCACATCACTTCCAAAAACGGTATGCACGCAAGATAAAACGCGTCTTTAAGCACGAACATCACGGCACGGGAAAGTTCCAGTCTTGCTTTTGAAAGTGATTTATCTTCGCAGGTTATAATCGGACACTCGTGATAGAACCTGCTGAACGCTTTAGATAACTCGTAAAGATAACCTGCGATTCGCGACGGATCAAGATACTGCGCGGCATCGCTTACGGTAAAAGGATATTCCGCTAATATTTTAACAAGTTCCCATTCCGAATCCGTCGTAAGCAGTGAAAAATCCGCGTTTGCGCAATCCTGTTCTTTACTTTTTCTGATCATCGAAGAGATGCGCGCTCCCATGTACTGTAAATACGGTCCTGTGTTTCCGGTGAAAGAAAGTGATTCCTTCGGATCGAACAACATATCTTTGACAGGGCTTGTCTGAAGCAGATAATAGTGGAGCGCGCCTAAGGCGACTTTTTCCGCCACTTCGTCAGGATCGCCTACATCCTCTTCCCTGCCCTTTTCTTTAATTTCCGCTAACGCAAGATCGCGAAGTGAATCGATTAAATCGTCTGCGTCTACTACAGTGCCTTCCCGGCTTTTCATCGTTCCTTCGGGTAGGTAAACCATTCCGTATGAGAGGTGATGAAGGCTCTTCGCCCACGAGTAGCCAAGTTTTTCCAGTAAAATAAAAAGCACTTTAAAATGATATTGCTGCTCGGAGCCGACAACATAGATCATCTGATCAAATTGCCAGTCTTCGTGGCGGTTAATCGCAGTGCCGAAATCCTGCGTTATATAAATCGATGTACCGTCGCTTCTGAGCAGTATCTTTTTATCGAGTTTTTCTTCGCTTAAATCTACAGCGACGGCTCCGTCTTCCTGTTTGTAAAATATCCCTTTTTCCAAACCTTTTAGGACTTCGTCCTTTCCAAGCATGTATGTTTCGCTCTCGTAGTAATATTTGTCAAACGAAATGCCCGTTCGCTCGTATGTTTTTTTCATTCCGTCTATCGACCACTTGTTCATTTTCTTCCAGAGTTCTACAGTTTCGCTGTCTCCCGCTTCCCACGCGCGTAAAAGTTCCTGCGCTTTCTGCATCGATTGAGTTTTCGCCTCCGCGCCTTCTTTTTCTATTCCATGGGCAATTAACTGTTCCGCTTCTTTTTTTACATCCCTGCTGAAAAGCACATAAAAATCCCCTACAAAGCGGTCGCTTTTAATATTTTCCGATTCAGGCGTTTTTCCCTGCCCCTGCTCCTTGTACGCAAGCATCGATTTACAAATATGAATCCCCCGGTCGTTTATAATGCAGACTTTTCTAACTTCCGCCCCGCCCGCTTTTAATATTCTTGAAACGCTTTCGCCGAGTACGTTATTTCTTAAATGCCCAAGGTGAAGCGGCTTATTTGTATTGGGGCTTGAAAATTCGACCATTACTTTCCGCCCTGTTTTTGTACCGGGACGCGCGAAAGCAAAATTATCAGCGGTTTTATTTTTAAAGATTTCTTCCAGAATTACTTTGGAAGTTTTAGAGCGATCCAGTCTTACATTGATATACGGACCTTGAGCTTCCACGGTTCCTGATACATCCTTTATTGACTCTGCGACCACTTTCGCAATCTGGGGCGGCCCTTTGCGAAGGATTTTTGAAAAACTGAACATCGGAAATCCGATGTCGCCCATTCCGGGATCGGGAGGATTTTCCGCGATTATTTTATCATCATCTATTGTTTCGTTAATTCCGGCTTCATTTAATAATTTATTAACTGCGCCTGCGATTATTTTTTTCCATGTTTCTTTATAATCGAACACTTATTTCTCCTTCTCTATCAATTTTTCTAATCTTACCTTTCTGCGCTTTAATTTGCTATACCAGAGCGTACCGGGCTCTGTAACCTTGATTGCCTTATTTATAAGTTCAAGAGGTATATCGTAATTACCTGTTACCATCTGCCGGTATGCAAAGTCGTAAACCGAACGCGCGAGACGTTCCGTATCATATAAATATTTATCCGTATTAAAAAGATCTGATGCAATGGAAATTATGGCAGAAAACATAACAGAAAGTCCAAAAATATCAGATATATTATGATCGCATATACCTGTCAATTTTTCCGTATTGCCTGTATTTAAAAAATCAAACCAGATAACAGGCGCAAGAGCGCCCGGAATATCGCCGTCTCTTGAAAGTCCTAAAATTTTTGTCTCGACAGAACTTTGCGAGCAGTCATGTATAATTTTCTTCCAAAGTCTGCGCGCAGGATGAAGCAAATCGACGTGTAAAAAAACAGGCGGCTTCATTCTGTTTATTAGACACCTTGATCTGATTATCTGCGAATCATAACATTTGCCGTTGTAACTTACGATTACGGAATTTTCTGCATTTAGTTTTGCAAGAACATTTTCAAGAAAATCATTTTCACCGGGATAGTCAAGTAAAAGGTACTGTGTTATAAAAAGTTTACTTTCTTTAATCATTCCAAAAGCCGCGAGAAACGCGGTTGTACCAGCGCCTGTAGAAAGCCCTGTTGTTTCAAGATCAAAAAAAAGCAAGTCTTTCATTTCGGGAAGTCTGAGCCTTAAATCCTTAATTAAAATGGAAATATAATCGGGCAGGCTTTCCTCAGGTTGAAACGGCAAAGGAAGAACAACTTCTCTTTCCATTACATTAAACCCGCATTGCTTCCAGCCAAGTCCAATCAAATCATTTTCTTTTGCGCAGGAACGCAGCGGCGCGGACGGCGCAGAGTTATATTCATGTATTCGCTTTAGCCGGTCACGTAAATTTAATGCCATTAAATTTTATCGCGGGCTGTATTGATATAGACCGTTAAGAATTTTCTCTATATTTTGTTTATAACTCGCGGAACTTGCCGTCCATCTTTCGTATAACTGGTCGAAGGTTTTTACAGTCCCCTGATATTTTAAATTAACAAGAAGATAATATCTTGGATCGACAATTTTTTGCCTGTTTAACGTTTTACTAGCGTATCCTTTAATATGCTGGATATGAGCGCGCACGCCTTCGGTCATGTCGGAAAATGTACCATCCCAATTCGGCAGTTCAATTAAACCAGAGTAATTAAAACCGGAGACGCGCTGATTATTTTTAAAAAAATTACTGGCGTGGAGCATTTGCGCGATTGCAATATCATGGTTAATATTTTCAAAAGCGGATTCGTCAAAATATATTTGAACAATCTTTTCAATCTCGCTGCCGCTTAAAGGCGGCTTTTGCGTTTTTATATATTCAACAACGCCGTTTTTATTAAGTGATCCCGAGCCTTCTACATTTCTGGATCTCAGCTTAGTCTGAGCGCCGGGAAACGCCTGCACCTCTGAATCTCCCCTGTTCATGTTCGAGTTAATTGAAAGCTGCGGCATGGCTTCGTCTGAATGCAGGGTATACGGTCTTGTATCAATAACCGCGGAGTACAATTCAAAAATATTGGTTTGGGTCTTTCTGAATCTCATCGCAATATCTTTATTCGCGGATTTAAAAATAACTTCAAAAACATCTATGCTTCCCGATACGGGAAATCCGTGAAGTCTTCCAGCCTGGTTATTTATAAACACAAGCTGTGACGCCTTTTGCTGATCGTTTACAACAAGAGCGCCGTTTTTAATCTCTATTTTGGGATTGTCGTATTGTTCGCTTATGACCATGGTAAACGATCTTGAAAGATAGTAATTCAGATCCATAAGGCTTATACCAGCGCTTTGTATCAGATTGACAAGCTCCCATGTTAAAGGAACAATACCCTGCAAACCTGCGGACGATTGCGTGGTTTTAACGGTCTGAGTTTGAACTGGTTGAGTCTGAACAGGTTGAGTTTGCGCGGTTTGCGTTTGCTGCGCAGATTGAGTAGATTGAACATGTTGAGTTTGCACAGTCTGCGTTTGTTGCGACGGTTGTATAGCAGCGGCAGGTTGCGCTGTTTGCGCAGGTTGAATAGTCTGAACCGATTGAACGGACTGCGCTTCCTGCTTGGGCTGTTCCTGTACCGGCTGTTCAAATTGGAAATTATTTTCGTTTTCTTCGTAAACTGCGGTTGAATAATCATAAGCGGGAAGTTCATTCGTTTCCGGTTCGTTCTGCGCTGTCTGTTCAATCAGCGGATCATTATATAAAATATCGAACGGATCATTGTAAGATTCATCATGATAAGCCGCGCTGTCTTCCGGTCCGTCTGACTCGTTAAATATATCAAAAGAAAAATCCGATTCCTGACCAAAAACGCTAAACACGGAGACAAACATAAAAGAAACAATGAAAAACGCCGTCCTTTTCATAAATATCTCCCCCAAGAAGGCAATAATACCGTAAATTCTACTTGAATTACCTTGTATTGTCAATGATTCAGCGCCTGCGCATTAAGCGCTTTTATAAACTTTAAGGAAGCGTCTTTACTTCCCCGTATTCCGACGCATGAAGGACAGCCGTTTTTGCACGGACATGATTCAATCGCTTCAAGTATTGCGCCTAAAAGAGGTTCGATTCTTTGCGCAAGATTTTCCGTTAATCCGGTGCCGCCGGGATATTTGTCGTAAACATAAAGAGCCGGAACTCCAAAGTGCCCGTCCCGTACGCGCTCAGAAATTCCAAGATCGCGCGGATCGCAGAGAAGGAATAAAGGCGCGATGTTTCTGATAAGAGTGCCGGCGCCTGAAAGCGCGGCTCCTATGCTGTGTTCGTCCATTTGCAAAAAAACACTGCCGCCGTTTGTATGCGGCGGAAAAAGCATAACAAAACTGCGCGTTTGGATTTCTTCTTCGGGAAGGTTAATATCGCCGTATCCGATATTCTGCTCATCACCGAATTTGATTTTTTTAAATTTAGTCACCTGCGTACGCACAAGAACATCACAAATTTCACCCTCGCCTCCGGCGTAAACAGTCCTTTCATCTTCCGCTAAAACCTGAATGTCCGTTTTTGTAACGCCGTCCGTGTAGTAATTTACGTCAGCCTCGCGCACATGGCACTTTTTATTTTCAATGTCCAATAACTCAACCATGTACTGCCTGCCGCGATGGATATAAACCGCGTTAAGGAAAATCATCTCCTTGGCGCTTGGACGATCCATTTCGCCGATAACAATATTTCTGCCGTGAGTCACGTCGATTATAACTATGTTGTCAGCTCCGGCGCTCCTAAGGCTTATACCCTCGGCAGGGTAAGATCTGTCCGCCCAATGCCATTTTTGACCGGTATGCCGAACGATACCCGCTTCTTCCAGATATTCAAGCACGTCCTTTGCATTTCCGCCGTAAACGTCCAAACCGCTGTTTCCTTCCGATAATTCTTCGTCGGTAAAATGAAGTTCAAAACACGCGCATTTTACATGATCCGTCAGAATATACACATTGTCCGGATCAATATGCGCTTCTTCTGAAGTTTTACGAAAAAACCAGTCGGGGTAATTTACGATGTATTGGTCTACAGGCGACATATTGGCGATAAAAACAGAAATTGACGTTCCGCCTCTTCTTCCGGCTCTGCCTGATTGCTGCCAGAAACTGTTAAATGAACCTGGAAAACCAGCCACGACAGACGCGTCCAATCCTCCGATGTCTATTCCCAGCTCAAGAGCATTTGTTGAAACTACTCCTTGAATACTGCCTTCGCGAAGCCCTTTTTCAATCTGGCGGCGTTCGTTAGGAAGAAAACCTCCACGGTACGCCTCAACCTTGATTCCCGAATTATCTGTAAAAATGTTTTTGATGTCTTCGTTTACGTAAGAAGCGACTACTTCCGTTCTGATGCGCGAATGGGCAAAAAGTATCGTTTTTATACCGATTTTTAAGAGAGCCAGCATCCAGCGGCGGCTTTCAGTCTCCACAGAGAGGCGTTTTTCCTGAACTTTATCGTCCATCGGCGGATTATAAAGAATAATATGCTTTTCTCCCCTCGGAGCGCCGTTTTTATCGACTAATTCAACTTCCTGCCCGATTAGAGCGCTTGCGAGCTGTTTTGGGTTGGCAATTGTAGCCGAACACAGGATAAATTGAGGTTTTGAGCCGTAAAATGCGGCGACTCTTCGTAATCTGCGGATAACATTTGCCACATGACTGCCCATTACGCCCCTGTAAGCGTGAGCTTCGTCGATAACTATGTATTTTAAGTTTGAAAAAAACCTTATCCACTTGGGATGATTAGGCAAAATTCCGGCATGAAGCATATCGGGATTGGAAATTACGATTCTTCCCGAGTCTCTTGCCGAAATTCTTAGGCTGTCAGGCGTATCGCCGTCATAAGTTGCGATTTTTAAATTTAATCCGTTTTCACAACCTGAAATTTCATTTAATTCGGCTTGTTGGTCTTGTGAAAGAGCTTTTGTCGGAAAAAGGTACAGACAACGAGCGCTTTCATCGTTTAAAAGTGTATGTAAACAGGGTAAATTATAACAAAGCGTCTTTCCTGACGCTGTCGGAGTCACTACAACCGCATTTTTACCTTCTTTTACAGTGTTCCAAACATCAACCTGATGGCTGTAAAGCTTGTCTACACCTCTTTTCTTTAAAATATTGATGATTCGCTCGTCCAAGTCTGTTGGAAAATCGACATAAATTCCTTCTTGCGCCGGAATTAAGCGGTTTATAACAATATTTGGAGCAAACTCAGGGCTGGAAAGCAGCGCATTTAACTTATCTTTTGTATTCATACCGCCATATTTTACTATAAATTTTAAAAACAATAAATACATTTTTTTAATATTTTCAACGAGTATTTGACAAAGTTAAAAAAAATGCTTACAATGAAAAAAAGCCGAGGAGGAAAATTTATGTCAGATGTTTTGTCCGTAATCTTAGGCGGCGGTAAGGGTACTCGCCTTTTTCCCCTAACACAATTCCGTTCAAAGCCTGCAGTTCCGTTCGGCGGCAAATATCGTCTTGTCGATATACCGATTTCCAACTGTATTAACGCGAATTTACGTCAAATTTACCTCGTAACCCAGTTTAATTCGGCTTCTTTACACCTTCATATAGGTCAAACCTACATTTTTGACTCTTTTTCCAAGGGATTTGTCGAACTTCTTGCCGCAGAACAGACTTTGGAGCATTCGGGATGGTACGAAGGCACGGCTGACGCGGTCAGAAAGAACTTTCCGCACCTCAGAACTCAGAATCCGTCATATTATATCATTCTTTCAGGCGATCAGCTTTACAGAATGGATTTACAAGAACTGTTAAAGTGTCATATTGATTCAAAAGCGGCGATTACAATAGCCTGCACCGGCGTTACAAGGGAAAACGCAAGCGACCTTGGAATCCTAAAAGTAGATAAGACAAACCAAATAACGGAATTTCTTGAAAAACCGGGGCCGAGCAAAGATATTTCCGATTTCCGGGCGCCTCAAGAACTTGTAAAAGAAAAAAATAAGGACGACTGTTTCCTTGCGTCTATGGGCATATACGTATTTAACGCAAAGGCGATGGAAGACTGCCTTGCCAATGAATTAACCGATTTCGGAAAAGAAGTAATTCCCATGGCAATCAGCAAGCTCAAAGTTAACGCCTATTTATTTGACGGTTACTGGGAAGACATAGGTACGATAAAAAATTTCTACGATACAAATCTTCAGCTAACGGCGTTAAAACCGACCTTTGACTTTTACGACGAACACAGACCGATTTACACGCACATGCGCAATCTTCCGCCGTCTAAAATGAACTTTTCCAACATGAACCAGTCAATCGCGGCGGAAGGATGTATTATCACAAACGCGAATATTACAAATTCCATTGTCGGCATCCGCACTCTCATCGAAACCGGCTCAAGCCTTAACGGCGTTGTATGTATGGGCGCCGACTATTACGAGACTGAACAGCAGAAAAACCAAAACGTTGAAGCGAGAATCCCGAATGTCGGAATAGGCAGGGGGGCGATCATCAAAGGCGCCATTATCGATAAAAACGTATGCGTAGGCGAAGGCTGCCGCATCGGCGTGGACGATATTAAACGCATAGACGGCAATTACGGGCACTACTACATCGTGGACGGAATCATTGTCATACCTAAAAATACGATCTTATATCCGGGAACTGTGATTTAATACTTCTAATACAGGTACCGCGGATTACTCCGGGTGTAGCTTCTCCTATCCGTGCTAATCCGTTAAATCCGCACTAATCCGCGGTTAATGTATTCCAAATTAATTAGCGGTGACTGTTTCCCATGTCTTTGCTTTAATCTTTATTTTTCCGTTGCGTCCGTCGGCGGTGAATACCGTTCCCGGCTCCCAACATCCTTCAAGAATTAATTCAGAAATCGGAGATTCAAGTTCTTTTTGAATAGTCCTTCGCAGAGGCCTTCCGCCGAACTTTGGATCCCATCCTTTTTCTACAAGAATGTTTCTTGCGGATTGTGTTATTTTTAAGTTGTAATCCTGCTCGGCAAGACGGCTTGAAAGTTCGCTCAGCTCGATATTAAAAATTGCGTCTATTTGTTTCCGGTTTAAGGGATTGAACACAACGATTTCGTCCACCCTGTTTATAAACTCAGGATTGAAAATACGGCGCATTTCGGACATTGCGGCGGATTCGATATCTTTCGCGTCCATAAGCCCCTTGCTTGATGTAAATCCAAGACGCGAGTCATTGGTAATATCCCTTACACCTGCGTTACTTGTCATGATTATAACCGTATTGCGGAAATTCACAGTATGTCCCAGTGAATCGCGAAGTTCACCGTTTTCCAAAACCTGTAAAAGTATATTAAAAATATCGTGATGCGCTTTTTCAATTTCGTCGAACAGAATTACCCTGTAAGGATTTCGCCTTATCTTTTCAGTTAACATTCCGCCTTCTTCGTAACCGACATATCCCGGAGGCGCTCCGACAAGACGTGACGCATTGTGTTTTTCCATAAAATCAGACATATCTATACAGACAAGAGCGTCTTCGTCAGCGAATAAATACTGCGCCAGTTTCCTTGCAAGAAGAGTTTTACCAACTCCCGTAGGACCAAGGAAAATGAACGAACCCATCGGACGGCGCGGAGATGAAACTCCTGCCCTCGAACGTCTTACCGCCGCCGCAATTCGTTTAATAGCGTCGTCTTGTCCTATTACGCTTTTATGCAGTTCATCTTCAATCTGCAGTAAACGTTTTGATTCATGATCTTCCAAATGCATGACGGGGATTCCTGTCGCTTCCGTTACAACACAGCGCACATCATCGTCTGTTACAACCGGCCATTCGTTTCTGGAAGCGCGTTCCCACGCGATATGAATATCTTCTAAACGCGATTTTAACGCCCTGACTTTGTCTCGGATTTCAGCCGCGTGTTCATAGTCCTGCATGCTCACATAGCTGTTTTTTTCTTCGCAAAGTTTGGAAATTTCTTCTTCAAGACCTGTGATTTCAGGTGGCTGATCGCGGTTTTCAAGTTTTCGCATTGCCGCGGCTTCGTCCAAAATATCGATTGCCTTATCCGGCATGAACCTTCCTGTAATGTAGCGCTGCGCAAGTTTCGCGGCAAGTTTTATGGATGTCTCGGAATATCTTACCTGATGATGCTCTTCGTACTTTTTTTGAATTCCGCTTAATATTTCTATTGTTTCATCAAATGAAGGTTCGTTTACAATCACAGGCTGGAAACGTCTTTCCAGGGCGGCGTCTTTTTCAAAATGTTTTCTGTATTCGCCAAGGGTTGTCGCTCCGATACAGCGAATCTCTCCCCTCGACAATCCCGGCTTTAGCATATTTGATGCGTCCAAAGTGCCTTCAGCTCCGCCGGCTCCGATTATCGAATGTATCTCGTCTATAAAAAGTATAATATTTCCTGCCTGCGTTACTTCGCGAAGAATCTTTTTTATACGGTCTTCAAACTCGCCCCGGTATTTTGTCCCTGCTACAATAAGCCCCATGTCAAGGCTGAGGATACGCTTCCCCGCAAGCGCGTCGGGAACAGATTCGCTAGCAAGAAGCTGCGCAAGACCTTCTACAATCGCCGTCTTTCCCACTCCGGGCTCGCCTACAAGAATAGGGTTATTTTTTGTCCTTCGCGCCAGTATACGGACAGCGCGGTTAATTTCTGATTTTCTGCCCACAACTGGGTCCATTTTTCCGCTTTTCGCTATCACCGTAAGGTCCCGCGAAAAATTATCAAGTGTGGGAGTAAGAACGGGATACGATGCCGGCTTTATTTTTGTATGGCGTTCGGATTCAACCGCGGATTTGCTGTGAACGCCTGATCTTTCCCTGTGCATATAATACGGCTGGTACCTGTCCGCAGGCGTTTCCCGCGTTGCTGTATTAGCGTAACTCCCTGATACATAATCTTCATTTCTTGTTGTCGGCTGGCTGAATGTTGTCTGGATTATCACTCTCATCATGTCTGTGTCTACAGCGCGCTGGTTTAAATAAACCTGCACGCTTGAATCTTGTTCGCGCATCGCGGCGAAAAGAAGATGTTCGGTTCCCAGAAAATCGCTTCCCATTGCCCGCGCTTCTTCTGTCGCTATATCAAGCATATTTTTAGTGCGCCGCGAAGGAGGAACTTCTCCGCGAATTATTAAACCTGGAATGCGCGGTATGGAGCTTTCAAGCACGTGCCTGAACTCGGGAATATCTATTCTTAAAAATAATAAAGCTTTGCAGGCGGTTCCTCCGCCTTCTTTAAGCATGGCAATAATGATATGTTCCGGCAGAAGCTGATCCGAGTTGAATCTTTTAGCTTCTTCCTGCGCGTTAGCGGAAAGAAGCCGCTGCACCCTGTTTGTTAGTCCTTTAAACACAAATTCACTCCGTAAAACCTATTTTAAATTATAGCCGAAAACGGCTGTTTTTTCAACGAACCTGAACTGAACCGACATCGGAAACCTTAAAGAAGATTTTCGATTTTTACAATGTCTCCTTCCTTCACCCCGGTGCGGCTGAACCAGCCCAGGGGAACTTCCAAAGCGTATCTGCAAGAGCGGCTGGAATTAACCGTATTCTCATCTTTAGGATACATACTTTTAATATCGATAATTCTGCCGTCTGCGGCAATAAAAGCGATGGACAACGGAATAAGGGTGTTCTTCATCCAGAAAGATAAAATCTGATCCGTTTCAAAAATAAAAATCATCCCGTATCCGTCAGACAGCTTTTCCCTGAACATTAACCCTTCGCTTCGCTGCGCCTGAGTTCTCGCAACTTCCGCTTTTACTGAAGCGATCGTTTGCCCTTCCCTCTCAATCGAAATTTCCCGCACAGGCAGTTTCTGCGAATTACAAGAAGTAAAACTTAAAATTATAAATAAGACAACTGCTAAACGCCTAGAATTCATTTAAGAAGTCCTGGCGCAAGCGCACCTGACCTGATTCAATCATACCGGATTCATTTATAATATCGTTAAAGACTACTCTGTCTATGTACTTAATTGTTAAGGGGCGTTCGATTGCCACCCTTGTTTCTTCGGTCTCCCATACCGCCATTGCAGGATCAAGGTATGACGGCTTTCCGTATTTTTCCGTTAATTGGGTAAAGACAGAATAATGATCGATTATGTCCGTATTAAGCGTGAATGACATTATAAAAACCTGCGCGTCGCGAAGTTGAAAAAACGCGCGTTTTATAAACATGGAACCTGTTGTTTCCACGAGACTCTGTTCCCTCGCGGGAAGGAATGAAACATCCCTGTCGCCGCGGAAAATAAAATAATCGTCTTTTAAAAGAGCGGCTTTAAGATCGTCAAGGCTCATACCCAATGACAATTCCCTGAACTGCCTTGGTAAACCTGATTCTTCTTCCCCAGCAGGTTCTGCCTGCTGAGTAAATAAAAATACAGGAGAAATTACAAGAGAGAGAATTACCGCGAAAAACGTCGATTTATGGTTCATTGCTTTAATTATCGGTCATTTTCGGTTTATGGTACAGATTAATCAAGCAGGTTTATTGCCCAGACGGGTTTTTTCCAACTGCTGCATCTTGCGGTAGTACGCGTTTTGTTTGGCTATTTCTTTAATATCTTTAACAAACAGTTTGTCGTTCATTATCTGGAAAGTTTTATTTTCCATGAATTTCTTACCGAAGGTTACCCCGTCCCCCTGACTTAAACCTACCATGTTGATAAGTTCTTTAAGTCCGAAGTCAAAGGAGTAATTTGTAAAAGTGTCAACGTCAATCCTTTTTTTATCGAGCTGGATTTGAAGCATATCGTACAATTTCGCAAGGTTATTGTTTAACTGTGTGTTTGCCAGTTGTCTGTATACAATCCATATCCTCTCTGACAGCAGCGTTGTAAGACGCGCGATAAGTTGAGGCTGTGTCTTAATCATCTGACCGAAATTTTCCCTGTTCACCGCCATGAGCTGGCAGTCTTCGTAGGCGACGGCGCCTGCCGCGCGCGGCTTTGATTCTAAAAGCGCCATTTCGCCGAAAATATCCCCGGATTTTAATACCGCTAAGAGAATTTCGTTACTTTCAGTTATTTTAATAATCTTGACAGAACCTTTCTGGATTATAAAAAGCTCGTCTCCCGGCTCGCCTTCGCAAAAAACAATTGAATCCTTTTTAAACGAGCGTATCATTTCGCCTGGTTTGGGCGGCTGCTGGGGGTCTTTAATATAAGGGGCGATTTTTTTCAATTTTTCCTTGACATTATTTATATTTTCGCCTGTAGGACAGCATCTAATATATTTTTGATACGCGTAAAAAGCCTGATTTAACTGATTATGTTTTGCGTAATATTCGCCAATGTTGTAGAGATGGCTTGAGCCGTCCGTGGCGTTGTCTTTTAAGGTAAGGCGTGTAAGAGCTTCGTCAAGATACCTCATTCTCTTTGAGAACTGCATGATAATCTTCATCGCTACAGGAGCGTTATTCTGGATGAGCTGGCTGAACTGTTCTTTTTGAACTGAAATAAGGGTGACATCTGTAAGAGCTTGCGCGGTTTCGATATGGCTGTGTCCCGACATTGTAGAAACAACGCCGAAAAAGTCGCCGGGCCCTAAGGTATCGCCTGATTCTTCAGCGACAACCTGAACTTCTTTAGAAAGCCTTACCTTTCCGGTACGGATTATGAAAAATCTATCCGCATTTTTCTTACCCTCAACAATAATATATGATTTTGCAGCGAAATTTACAAATGTTAGCTGGAGCGGCGCGGACATCTCCCCCCTCTTTTACTTAAATAGTATTATAGAAATTATATCGACATATTGTCAACCTTCCTGTAGACGGCAAAACCGGCATTAAAATACTTGTGTTTTCCTTATATATTAACCGATAATAAAAGCAATACTATGAATAAGCGAATAAATTTTGAAGATACCCTTTTTATCTTGAATGTCCGAATAAGAATGATCCGCGATCTCATGCGTCTGGACACGGATTCGGGGCTTTTTTATAACCAGACGATGAGCGATCTCGAATTTATCAGCGCAATTCTTGATATGCTGACAGCTAGATTTTTGGAAAACCTGAAAATTCTAGATCGCGAAGTTGAAGCGGATAATATCTTTGACGCTGAATGGCAGTTCAGCCAGCTCTTAAATGAAATCTCGAACAATACAAGCCCGTTTGCGCCTTCTTTATTTCCTGAAACTCCGATTGTTGTTTCCAAATTAAAAACAGACAGTGTAAAACGTAAAAAATTAATCGACGATTCGTATGTGCCTGCGGAAAGCATCGTTACAGAACAGGTTGTAACCAACGAAGAATTAAACGGGCTTCTTGGCAGCAGCGCATAGTTAAAAACAGCGCGCATGAGAATCACAGGCGGCATTTTAAAAGGCAGGCAAATTTCTGTCCCCCAAGGCATTCAGGATATAAGACCCAGTATGGACAAGATGCGCGAATCTGTTTTCGCGAGTCTTGGAGATTTAACCAATCTTTCATTTTTAGATATTTTCACAGGCTCAGGAATAATAGCCGTTGAAGCCGCTTCCCGCGGCGCTTCCGTTATAGAAGCCGTTGAACAGGACAAGTTAAAGAGAAAAATACTGCTTGAAAATGTTTCAATTTCTCCGCGCCGTATTAACTGCCGTTTTATGCCTGCCGAACTCTATGTTAAACGCGCAAAAACGGCTTTTAACATCATCTTTCTTGATCCTCCGTTCCCGTACCGGTACAAATGGGAACTTGTCTCGAAAATCGCCTGTTCAAACCTTGTATTACCGCAGACGCGCATCCTGATCCACCGTCCGCGCCCTGACTATTTAAAGCAGGATATAATTAATTTGCATAAAACGGACTCCCGCGAATACGGAAGATCTGTAGTCGATTTTTTTGTTTATCAATAACTGTAAAATAATTTCTCTTGTATTTTTCACAAAAAAGGCTGATAATATAATAAAGGTATAATCCTTTCAAAAGCATGGATAAAAAAATATTAGAAAAATTTGATGACAAAAACGCATTTATAAAAGTGTCTTCGCCTTCACCCGTTGAAGGCTCCGATAAAGTTGCTTTAAACCGAAAAGGTAATCAAATATTTAACGAAGGAGATATCGAGGGAGCCAGAAGGATATTTATGACCACAGGATATTCAGACGGGCTTTCAAGAGTCGGCGATTTTTATAAATCAAAAGACAGACCTCTTGAAGCTTTAAGAATGTTCTGGATGGCTCATGATAAAAATAAAGCGGGGCCATTACTTGAAAACCTTGCTTTTGCTTTGCAGGACATGCTCCATGGAGATGAAACAGCCTCGCAAGCGCAGGATGCGGACAATGAGTGATATTTATAATTCCGACGGCGCTCCCCATGAAGTAATGCCTGATCCGCAGATGGTTTGTGAATCGCAAAAAATATCTGATATTTCAAAAACAGGATACCATCTTTTAAAAGAAAATAGAGTAAGCGACGCGATAGATTGTTTTACAAAAATTTTAATGATGGACGAAAACAACAACTACGCGCTTGTAGGTATGGGAGACGCCACGCGCAAACAGGGTTCAATCCGCGAAGCCGTAAAATATTATCAAAGGTGCCTTGTCCATCATCCCGGTAACAATTACGCGCTCTTCGGGCTTGCCGATTGTTACAAGGCGATGAACCAGTATCAGAAAGCAATTGAGATATGGGAACAGTATTTGGTTCATGATAATAAAAATATCACCGTTCTTACAAGAATTGCCGACGCTTACAGAAAAGTGCGCGATTTTACGAATTCAAAAAACACCTACATGAAAGTAATGGAAATGGAAGATTCTAACCCGTATGCCATTATCGGACTCGGGCATCTGCACTATGATTTTAAAGAATATTCGGAAGCTCTTTACTATTGGGAAAAAATGATGAAACAGGGCAGTTCCGATGTCGATATCCGCGTACTTACCTCGATTGGAAACTGCCACAGAAAATTAAAAACTTTCAGCGAAGGCATTCCGTATTTTGAAACTGCCTTAAAAAGGGAAAGCAGTAATTTTTACGCGCTCTTCGGGCTTGCCGACTGTTACAGGGGAATGAATCAGATAACCAAATCGCTTGAATACTGGACGCGTATCCTTGAACATGATCCGCGCAATAAAATGATCCTTACGCGCGCCGGAGACGCATACCGTAATTTAAAAGACTATGAAAACGCGAAAGTCTATTACGAAAAAGCGCTTAACGTGGAATTCGACACCTACGCGGTTATGGGGCTCGCGCTTATCGCGAAAGAACAGGGTAAATACGAAGACGCTCTAACATCCTTTAAACGATTAATCCAGCAGGATAATAAAAACTACAGATTGTATATTGAACTTGCCGACTGCTATTTAAAAATGAACAATAAACGGGGCGCGGCGGAAGCTCTGGAAGATTTCCAGCGACTTGGGATAAAATGCGTTAAAATCACAGAAATGCTTGATAACATTAAATAATAAATGAAAACTCTCGCCGGATTGGATATTCTGCAGTTACAGGAACTTTTACCTGATCTTCCAAGATACCGTATCAGCCAGATTTACGGCTGGATTTTAAAGGGTAAAAACCGTTTTGAAGACATGTCAAACATCCCGTCAGCGCTTCAAAAAGAGCTGTCTCAAAATTTTAATGTATTTTCAAGTTCGGTAATAAACCGCCTTGATGAAGCAGATACAGTTAAAATTGCGTTACAGCTTCATGATAAGGCGGTAATCGAGGCTGTCTTGCTGAGCGACGGTAAAAAACGCCTTACAGCCTGCCTTTCCACTCAGGCGGGATGCCCCGCCATGTGCGTCTTCTGTAAAACCGGGTCTCTTGGTTTTAAAAGAAACCTTGAAAGTGCAGAGATAATCGAGCAGTTTTTACACTTAAGAAATACAGCAGGTTCAGGTAAAAAAGACGGACATATTATAGACAACATTGTTATCATGGGAATGGGAGAGCCTCTTTTAAATATTTCCAATTTAAGAAAAGCGGTTGAAATATTATGTGACAAAAAAGGTTTAAATTTATCGCTTAGAAGAATAACTGTTTCTACCTGCGGAATCTACGATGGAATTCTTGATATTGCAAAAAACGGACCTTTTTTTAAACTCGCTTTATCGCTTGTTACAGCCGATGAAAATTTGCGCCGCACGCTTATGCCGGTAACAAACAGTAATCCGTTAAACGAAGTAAAAAAATCTCTTTTGCTGTATCAGAAGAACGGCGGAGGAAGAATTACACTGGAAATTCCTCTGCTTGCCGTAAAGGAAACGGGAGGGATAAACACAAGCGTAAAAGACGCTTCCTGTATCGCGGATTTTGCAAAAGAGCTTGATACAGTTATTAACATTATTCCGTGGAATCCTGTAGAGGGCTTAAAATATGAAAATAAAGATTTATGCGAACCTGACAGGAAAGAAACAGAGAATTTTATTAAAGCGCTTGAAAGCCATAAATTAAAAGTTACCGTGCGTCTTCATAAGGGAAAAAAAATCTCAGGCGCATGCGGACAGCTTGGCGTTGTCAGCGAAGCAAAAAAGTAAACGTCGCCTGAAACAAGCCGATTAAAAAACCGAGCGCTCCGCCGAAAAAATAAATCCATTTAAACTGATCTGTCATTACATCCAGAATTATTCTTTCTACGCGCAGCATATCCAGCGAATTTATTCTGTCCGACACAAGTTTTTTTACGTCGATCGAAGCCAATATGTTTTCGATCTGACCGTCAACAGTCATCAGCAGTTTTCTTTTCACTCTGTCTTCTTTCAGGAGCTTCTCTACAGAAGCGATTAATTCATTGATAATTTCAGGCATTTTTTCATCCAGCGTTTGATCGTACTGCCCTGCCGAAAGAAAAAGCCGCTGTAAAGAATTCAGTTTAAAAAAGACATCGCGAAGAAGAATTCGCCCTTTTGATTCAAGTTCTTTTTTAATGTCGTCCCTGCGCAAAAAATCAGTAATAAGATCGGAAAAACCGTTAATATCAATATTGGACAAACGGTTTCTTAACACCTCTGCGGTTATTAATTCTCTTTCTACCATCGCGCCTATACTTTGCGCGAGTTTTTCCCTCTGCCGGGGAAGAACTCCCGGTGTAAAAGGCACCCGCATACCAAATACACGAATTTCTTTTAACGGTCTGAAAAGCATTCTGATGGCGATTACATTGGTAATGTAAGCTATAATGGCGCCTGCTATCGGAGGGACAACAAACAGAAGGACTTCGGTGTTCATTTTGACAAAGACTCCGAAGCGGTTTTCGCCTGGCTTTCATTGCTGTAGATATCCATTACCTCTTCTTTCAGCCAACCCTGAACGGACGCTGTTCCGCCGTCTGTCAGCACCCATGAAACAAAACCGGCTTCGGTTTTTACAATTTGCCGCCTTACCACTTTTACAAGAGAGCCGCGCCTGAGATAACCGAGCGAAGCGCTGTCTTCTATCGGGTCGGCGGACATATGGGTAAATGAATTTTTTATAACTCCAAAACCTATGTAATCTTTCGTTAAAGGCGATGTTACAGGCGGAACAACAGGCAATTCTTCTTTTTTGCCGCTGCAGCCGGATAAAAAAAGCAGGCAAAGCGCAAGAAGGAAAAGAGAAATAAATTTCGACAATTGACCAAGCCGGTATTTGCCTAGTATCCTCATATTAATGAAAAATATATCCGTTTTGCCGGTTTTAGTCATCATGCTTTTATTCTCGGCAATAAACTCATTATATTGTCAGGAAGAAAACAGGGAAGAAAATCTAAGTACAAGAAAATACTCGTTTTCATTCGGTCCTTTGGCAGGTTTTGCTTACGGCCAGTCCTTTGAATATGTATACAAATTTTATGAGCCATCACAATTGTTAAGCGAACTTGTCTGGGACATGAAACCCGTCTTTTATGTGGGTTTACAGACGGATTTTAACCGTTCCAATCTTATGGACGGCACCGGGCTCTTTGCTTCTCTTAAGTTTAAAGCGGGTTTTCCGTCCGATTCCGGCAATATGCAAGACCGCGACTGGATTTCTCCCGCGCCTAATGAACTAACCCATTACTCCAAACATACGAATAAAACAACCCGGTTTTTAAGCCTGGATTTTTCCGCCGGAGCTTCCATACCGGTTGTAAAGTTGTTTTATATCAAACCCTTACTTGCCTTCTCATGGATGCATTTTTATTTTTCAGCACAAGACGGTTACGGAACATACGCGTTTGAAAATTGGCAATTTCATCCGTTTTTCGGCGAAGTTATAACATACAAGCAAAACTGGCTGCTTTTAAGTCCCGGTGTTTCTTTAGGCGTGAATATCGGCAGTATATTACATTTGGAAATTTCATTTAAATACACCCCGTTTACATTCTGTATCGCAGAAGATCACCATAAATCAGAAACCAAAAAGATAATTTACCGCGATTACTCAGGCTGGGGGCATTTTATTGAACCTGCGGGCAGTCTGTCTTTTAATTTTAAAAAAGCGGATTTAACTTTAGAAATGGCATACCGCAGAATCGGAAGAACAAGAGGAAATTCATATATAAACGATAATGGCGCTGATTTTTATCTAAGCATGAATCAGGCGGGAGCTGCGCTTTCGCTGATCGACATACGGATAATTATTAAAGTGATTTTTTAGGATGTTACAGAGACTACAAGAAAAGCAGTTCTCCGAAAATAAAATGCACAAGGGCGGCGCACATTAGCGCGATTCCTATCGGTTTTCTGAAAACCAGAAGCTTTGTTCCTATACGATCGAGTTCGCCGTCTTTGGCGGAAATATCCCTTCTATAAAGCCCGAAAATTAAAATAAGACCCGCGACAATTCCCGCGGCGCACGGTATAAGATCGCCGAGTATAATTATTCCGCGCGCGGCGTTCATGCTGGAAGGTAAAGGAGAAAGAAGTTTTAAAATTCCGGTGACGGCGCTTATGATGCCGAGAACAAGGTGGGAAGTAGGCGTATTAACAGGGGACGGCAGATCGTTTCCCTCGTCATTCCCGGTAAAAAGAATGAAACCTGAAATGCCGCAGCACAGAATTGATAAAACATACAACTGTATCATAATTAATAGATAACACAAAAAAGTTGTTAAGTCAATCCGTTATCATGATATTTTATTTATTTGGGTATTAATTTTAATTGGAGCGTGTTTTTTTCAGATTGCAGAACCATCAAAAGTTCCGCAGAATCGAAAGGAACCGCGAAACGGTACATCTCTTCTTTTTCCATACTAAAAAAAATCCGGTGATAAAAAACGGGAAAATCGTCCTCCTGAGGAACAGAGACAGCGATTTCAACGGCGCCTGAATAAGCGTTATTATTTCTGGCGCTTTTTTTTATTAATATAATTGTCGCGCCTTCAAAATGAGTGCCTGTTATATCAAGCCTGTTTCCGTCAAATGTGGAGGTATCAAGATAACCTGTTAATGAAAGCACCAGTATTGCGACGCAAAGTAAAACGATCATCGCAAAAAGAAACGTTCTTGGTTTGTCGGCGACAAGAACCGAAAAAAGCCCGAAGCGGGTTTTCTTCTGCTCTTTGTACATATCTCTTACCGATTCAGGCGCATTGGCAAGCCTGCGTTCGCGGTTGTAGTAAAACGTAAGCCCTTCAGGCGGTACTTCGCCTGAATTCCTGCTCAGATTATATTTTTGATTCGGCCTTTGATTTTCTTTTTTTTCATTTTCTGCGTCTTTTTGATCTTTGTCATTATCGCTCATTGAACCTTATCTCCCCTACAATGATTCACCCATAAACCTGTCCGTCCGCCACCATACAAACTTTACGTTATAATTGTCGGCAAGCATGGCTGAAAGAATTCCTTCGTTAGAAAGAAAAAAATCATTGTACTGAAGTTCGTCTATTGAAAACTGGATATATCCCCTGCGCTGTTCGCGCGTATTGATATTAATGAACAAGAGCGAATAGCCGGTTTCTACTGGGAAGTACATCAGCACTTTGCCGTCTTTTGAGGCGCCAAGCATTGAATAGGAGATTTCGACATTGGTAGGCTGTCCGCCTTCGACAATTTCATAAAGAGGAAGTTCTGTAAAACCAGTATAAGAGCCGTCCTCTACGTTTAATATCCATATGCAGGAGCTGACAGGCACGCTTCCCGTCCTTGTATTTGTAGACTGATCAAACGTATCGCTGGAATAATCAACCTTGATTAAAAGCTTTCTTGAATCTGGAAGAGGAGTAATGCTGTCTATAAACGAATGAGCTTCCGGCCAGTCTGAAAGAGCGGGGATTTCGTTTGCGGAAATTTTTACAAGATATAAAAGCATTCCCGATGAATTGAACCAATAAATATTCCACCCGTCTGGAAGACGGCAGACGACCGCAAGTTCATCTCTTAAGGTCGCCGTCAATCCGATAATACGCGGAAACGGCTTTCCGCCTATTCCGTCGCTTCCAAGATAATTAATAAAACGGCCGTCCTGATCAAAATGAAGAATGATGCCGTCCAGTAACGCCTTTGTTTCAGAGTCGTTTCTGTGCTCTTGTCTCGGCAGTCTGTCCTCGACAAAAATATGCTTGCGCGAATCGACCGCGATCCATCCTGGTTCTTCAAGCGGATATGAATACGCCCAGCGGGTTGCCTGTTCTTCTTCAGAAATATTTGTTTTTAAAGTGATGGGCGCGGGATTTGTTTCCTCGTTGTAAATCATGAATAAAAGGTCGCCGTATGAGTTATAACGGACAATTTTACCGGAGTTTCCGTCCGCAATGTAAAAAAGCCCGTCGCGCATGGTAAAACCGGTTCGCCTTATACCCCTGTTTCCGTCCAGTTTATAAAGAGCTATCTGATCCTCCATCGGGCCGATTTCAAGAGAAAAAAGGTCTTCCCTTCCTACAGAGCCGATTTCGTTTTTATGACAGGCAGTTATAAAGATAAAAACAAATATAACAGCCGCAATTTTCACAGGAACGCGAGTATACTTCATATTCTTTCAAAATCCATCTTTTTCATTTATTTGTCAATGGTGTCAGCATAGGTGACTGACACCCTGTTTTTACTGTATACTGTCTGTATGAATAAAGTAATATTAAACGCCAGCGAATTAGACGGCTTTTTAACCGAACAGGACAAGCAAAGTATTAAAACAATGGACAGCTTATTTGTCAAAGCTCTCTCTGTTTTCCCGGAGGTAGAAACCGGAAACAATGACGCAAAAAACAGCCTTATCGCGCTCTACAACGAAATGGGCGAATTAATGAAAGATATTTGTTTAAAAAATCCGAGGATACGCGTTTACTCATTTGTGTCTCCGCAGGAAGATCATTCCGAGGCTTCGCGCTTAATAGCAAAGTTAAGAGATGTAAATACAGACAACAATGAATTTATTTATTATATCCAGCGCGCCTATGAAATGCTTTTTAAACTTGCGTGGACGTCTGCTCCCGGCAACCAGAAAAATTATCTGATTGTTAAAACTCCAGTTACAAGCCCCGCTCAAAATTACGCGGTTCATAAAATAAACAATGTTGACAGCAGAATTTCCAATACCGTTATGTGCGTAATGCTCAGAGGCGCCCTTCTTCCTTCGATGATCATGAGTAAGGAGATCGAAGAATATTCATCTACAGGCTATGTAACGCCGTTTGCCCTTTTCAGAATTTACCGCAATGAATCAAAGCGTGAAAGCGACATGGAATACATTCTTGATCTTAATAAATCATTTATTAATCCTTCCGATCTGGAAGGCAAAGATCTGGTTTTCGCCGACCCGATGAACGCGACAGGCGGCAGTCTTGTAACCGTTGTTAATTATCTCAGCAGTATTGGAATAAAGCCAAAATCAATTATTTTTTTAAATGTTATTGCCGCCTTAAAAGGCGCCCTTCGTGTTGTAAGAGCGCTTGATAACTGCGATGTTTACACACTCTGGATGGACGGAGTTTTGAATGACGACGCGTATATAATGCCGGGTCTTGGAGACGCGGGAGATCGTATTAACGGAAGCGACAACTGCGGCAATTCAAGAAACATTATTCAACTGCTCGCGGATTACGGCGCCGGAATGTCAAACCTGTACCGTTCGCAGTTTAGGGAAATAGAAAAAACCGTTCTTGGCCTTGTTAAATAAAAGGATTAAATGATAAAAAAAACTTTTTATTTATTTTTTATTATTTCTCTTTTTCTTATAATCATTTTTTCGGGATGCGCGGGAGGCCCTGTTTCTGCGCAGGAATATTATTCTATCGGGATGGCTTATTTTGAACTTGGAAAATATGAAGAGGCTGAAAAATGGCTGAGCCGCGCGAGGCTTTCAGATAGAACATTGGTTGCCTCGACGTACAATCTCGGACGGCTCGCTTTTGAAAGGGAAAGATATGAAGAAGCCGCCAAATATTTTGAATCAATTTTAAAAAAGGATCCCGATAATGTACTTGCTCTAAAAGCGGCGGCTTATTCAAGAATAAAAACAACTGAGATAGAAATTGCGGAAAAACATTATTACAGGCTTCTTGACATTGTTCCTGAAAGCGCGGACGACGGATACAACCACGCGCTTGTTTTATACACGCTTGAACGCTACAGCGCGGCGGAAGAAGTGCTTTTAAAATATCCTGTCGCGCTTCAGGAAAACAAGGATACGATGCTTCTGTTCGCCCGCTGTCAGGCGGCTCTAAAAAAACTGGAAGCGATCGACAGATTCGCCGATTGGCTCAGCGTTAATTCGGATGCAAAGGTGCGTTATGAATACGCGCAAACGCTTGAGTACCATGAACTTTACGCGAGAGCGCTTGAAGAATACCGCCTTGCGCACACAGGAATCGCCGATACATCGGTAAATCCGAAGAAAAGCGATGTACGTTTTGCAATAGCAAAAGTTCTTTTAACCGCTGACGGTGAAAACGCCGAAGGCGCGGCGGAACTTGAAAAAGCCGTTTTAGAAGGCTTTGATAACATACCATCTGTGGAAGGACTTCTTGCCATAAAAGGAGTCAGCACCTCCAATAAAAACAGTATTCAAAACACAATAAACGCCATGCGTATGTCCGCCGCCGAAAAAGAGAAACAGGAACAGGAACGGCTCGCCGCAGAAACCGTCTCTGAATCTGTTGAGAACGAACAAAACTAGAAACTGAATCTTAATGTAATTCCAAGCATCGCGTCAAATATAAATTTTTCATATTCCTTCTCTTCGCTGAATCTTATTTTAAAAAATGTTGACAAATTAAATCTTCCAATTACTCTTATAATATCCTCATGTCCCAAAATCAAACTCCACTTAAGGTAATCCTTTGAATTGTCAAAAATTAATTCGACGCTTTCCTTTCTTAGTTTTTCATAATCTGTACTTAAAACATTGGACAATCCTGTCCATGAATTTCTTTTCGCGATCCCTTTAGAAACCCATTCATAGAATCTGCTTAAATAACTTTTTTTCACAGGCGCTTCCCAGAGAGCCGTAAAATTTTCAGTCCAGTATCCTTCGCTTCGATAATTAAAATTATTAACAAAATTTAATATTCCTCCCTGAAATCCCCTAAAACCTGCGCTAAGAACAGTATTTATCCTCCATGACATATCTTCCTCTCTTGGAATGACAAAAGCGGTTTCAAATGTATGCGAAAATTCATCTGTTTGGTAAAATTTAAATATGGGAGTAGAACTCATCGCGCCGAAGATATTTATCGCTGAGAATGTTAAACCCGTTCCTATGTTCAGTTTATCAACCCTTGTGTCCATTTTTTGCTCAAGAACTCTGTCAATAATAAATATAATCCTTGAAGGCAAAAATAAAGACGATATATTATATAAATTCGGTAATGTTGCTCTTGCGTTAAAATAATCGCTAAAAAATGTATAAAACGCATTATCTTTCGAAGGCGAATTAGATAAACTTTCGTCCATCGCCGCGTTTAATTCTGGAGTA
Source organism: Treponema sp. (assembly GCA_009788065.1). Taxonomy (GTDB): domain Bacteria; phylum Spirochaetota; class Spirochaetia; order Treponematales; family Breznakiellaceae; genus WQXQ01. The sequence goes on along the minus strand of WQSF01000007.1, from coordinate 25,083 downwards.
AAAAGCGAGTAAAACGGAAATTTTTTCCAAAGAGGAGAAGAATCTCCTACGCTTTCAAAAAACATTCTTCCGTCGTCAAGAGAGTCGACTGATGAATAGTAAAGGTGTTTTTTAAAACTTCGCCCCGATCTGAAATTAAGACTGGTTTTTTCAAGCGTAACAGGAATATCAAGGAAAATGTTATTTTCTGATCGTGTAACGCTGTTTACCGCAGTATAATTTGTATTTCCTTCAAGAGTGATCGCAGCTCCCACCGGTTTCGTTTTTTCCGCCAATATAAACTGCGTTTTTGTTTTTCTGGATTCAGCTCCGCTTCCTGAATCCGGTATTAAAGGCTCCCATGAATTTGCCCATAATTTTCCGTAATTTTCGCCGTTTTCAATCTCCGCGCCGCTTGTCCATGCCGCTTCGCTGTTAATCGTCACAGTTGGAATAAATACATTCTTATTTTTATATCCTAATCCTATGATCCATTTTTGCCTTAATTTTGAATAATCATAAAGAGCGTCCGCGTTGAATCTCGCGCTAAAATCGGTATTTAAAGCCAAATTAACGCTGTGCTGCGCAAAATTATCTTTAGGGGAGGCGTAGAACGCCTCGCTTATTGAAAAAGGGCCGATTGATTTTGAAATACTGTGATCCGCGTTCCATAAGAATGTATCTTCAGCCGCTGTAAACGCAAAGTTCCCTTTAATTTTTATTCCGAATAAAGAAATTCCCAAACCTGAACGATTTACCACGCTTCCTGAAAAATTAGAATTTTCTGATTCATTTTCAAATCTCATCTCAGATTCCAAAGCGGTATTTATCGAAAAATCAGATAACACTTCTACCTTACCTGCCTTTAAAATAACTCCCGGCTTTGAATACTCTACTCCTGTTCCAACATTCAATCTGTAAAATAATACAGGGTCTTCTAAAATTATTTCGTCTATATACATTATTCCGTCTGCGAGCGCCGCCGCGGGATCGGGTGAAATAAACATCGCCATATAACTTAATCTGTTAGCGTATGAATCATAAATCTGCGTTAAAGGATTATATGCAAAAAAAGAGCCGTTTACTTCATTCCCGTCTACAGTTACCGCTTTTTTATCACCCTGATATTTTATGCTAACCTTCGACCACTTTCCTTCAGTAAACGCGTAAAGCGGTATTCTAACATCAAACAGACGGTTAGATATATTTTGCGGTCCTTGAGCAATAATAAAATTTAAAGCGCCTTCAGTTGTCTCAGGCGGTCCTTTGATAAAAAACGATAATTCCCTGTAATCACTAAGAGGAAGTTCAGATACCCTTCCGTCAATACCGGCGGAAATATCACTATCCATGTTCTCCCATTCAATTTTTAGTACTCTTTGTGTATTTGATTCGGGATGCAGTTTTTTAATTGTATCGCCGTATGCCAATAGAAGAGCGTTACCGATTTCTTTAATTTCAACAGCCGTTACCTTATTGGACGGGTTTATGGAAAAATCATTTGCGGGATTAATTTCTCCGTTAGACGCAATCGTTATTGGCCTGAACGACGCTCCTCTGATAATGGGAGAAGCGATTAAAACCCTGCCGTTTAAAGGATCGCCTGAAGGGTCATTATCTTCATAAACCGCGATAACGCGAAGATGCCTTGCGTCGGACAGTTTTTGTCTGTCTTTATCGCTTAAAATAAAACGAGCTATTCTTGCCGTATAATCAAATATAGCGCTTGTATAAAAAGCGTCGGTATCAGACGGCGGATTTATTTCCCATTCATCAGAGTAAAGTACCTTTTCCCAAATAAGATCGATATTTTCCGTAAACGCAAAATCTCTATTGGAAAGCGATCCAATCTGTATGACCAGTTTAAATTTGGAAGGAGGTGTTTTATTAAAATCATAGAACCTGAAAGGAATCTCTATTTCCTGAGCCTGAGATAAAATCCCGTAGTTATGATCCATAGGCGCCTGAAATCCTGTCCATTCGCCGCCATGCAAATTAAATTCCATAACAAGCGTTTGCGCGTTACCCAGATTGGTGTCTTTAGCTGGATAGGGTCTGTTAACGCCTGTTATAACAGGCGCCGTCCAATCAATATTCATCAGATTATTTCCAAGAACATTCGTATTATTGTAATTCCTGAAAATTAAATCCGAACGGTTAGACGCAATTAATCCGGGAGCAAAAAGCGAAGAAGGAGGATTAGAAATAAATGACAGCTCCGGCGGCATATACAATATAATTTCATTGCCTTCCATTCCGGCGGCTCTGTAAAGCCCTGTCGTGTCAGTCTGAACAAACGCGAAACCGGCTGTTATTCGCGCGTTAAGATTGTCATAATCCAGCGCCGTCTTCGCGCTTATGCCGACGGTTCCCGTATTTGAAAGATCAGCTTCTGTAAAGGTATCGTTTGTCAGGTTCCAGCGGACTCCAACAGCGGCTTGCGCAGAAAACGGGCTTTCCCCTCCCCTGCCCCGGTAAATCGCGCCCAATCCTGCGGCAATGCTTCCAAGCCGTATTCCTTCGCCTTTTTTTAAATATGTTATGCGAATTATTTCATTCTGCCCGACAGAGCCTTTAATCACAACCTCGCCCGAAGATGAATTAAAATTAAAATTTGTATCCTGAATGCCGCTTCTGTATACCTGTATAGAACCCGGTATCGCGTCAGTCCCGATAAAAAAACCGCTTATACTGTTATAGTTTGTAAAACGGATAAGTACATCACCCTGAGTATTATTTCTTCCCGGGAGGTATATTTCAGGTTCGCCCTGATAATTGTCAAAAGTTTGGGCTAACGGCCAAAGGGCGGCTGGAGTCCGTTTACCGGAACTGCCTGAACGAACAAGTTCATAAACATCCCTGTATGTTATAATCGAAGAAAAAGTAAACGCATCTGTTACAGGTTCGCTGTCAAGCTGAATAAAATCAATTCCTTTTATTTCTTTGCCTGTCGAACTGTCTACAAGAGCGGCTCTTTCTGTTGAACTTGACGGCGCGTTGTAACGGCTGCGCCTTTCAAACGGAGAAAATGCTCCGTTCTGGAAAATCACAAGTGCGCTCTGCGTTCCAAAAATCACTTCGCCGGGTCTTCCAGGAAAAGAAGGATCGCTTCCGCACTGGATGTATTCTTCAAGTTTTATTTTATCTCTCAGCAAAGACGGATCAAACCAGTTTTGAACTTCGGTTAAATATCCCTGCGCAGATCCGTCATAACTTCCCAATGAATAATTCCACGGGCGCTCGCCGTTCTTTGAATAAACGACAGCGACTATTCCTTGAGGTCTTATACTTAATTCCAAAAGCCCCTGCGACATTGATACCGCATATTCGCTTTGAGCCGCCAAACGCCATCTTCTGCCTTTTTGATCGGAAATAGTTCCTTTATCATCTTCTATGTAGACCGCAGGATTTGCGTCTATATCAGTATCAGGCAGTACAAATGAAACTCCCCTGACAGAATCATGCGCCTGTACGTCGCTGTAAGTCCTCTCCCTTCCTCCAGAGAAAACACGCTCCTCACGTGAAGCCGCGTCATAACGAAAAAGCGCGTGTATGTTAAAATCCTGAGTTCCGAACCGGCTGTAAAAACCAAAAGAAGACGGCGAATCTCCGCCCAGATCAATATACGGAAAAACAGGAAAATCAAGCTCGGCGTTTCCTATTCCGGCATATTTGACAAATTCTCCGAGAGAGCCCTTGTAGCCGGCGCGGTAGGTGTTTAACGCTGAATCATCAAGGAAGTTCGCTTCAACAAACCAGCGGCTGTTTATCCAAAGCGACATGGTTAAATCGACTTCCTGCCTGAATAAAATTGGCGACTCGGGAGCCGCAAACTGAGTTCCTATTGGAGATATTGAAAAACCTGCATTCCCCTGCAGCTCGCCCTTCCATGAGCCTGTCATAAAAAGCGAAACGGAAGCGTCTCCAATCAAGTAGCGCATTATCTCATTGGGCGATTCGCCTAAAATCCTTAATCTGAGTTCATCCATATTCAACTCTGTCGCTGGGTTCTCACTACCGGGAGAATCTTCTATATCTTCTGTTTGAGATATTTGATTTTGCTGAAGTTCCTGCGTAAAACTTAAGACCGGCGTTAAAACGAGAATGATTAATATAGCCCTTCGCAAAAAAGTCATTTTAAGTTATAATATCACGAAACATGATTGTTTCAATGATGCAAATAATTTTCGAGATTCCCGATATCGGCAACATCAAGGAAAAACGGCGGGTTATCAAGTCTATAATGGACAAAATGCGCAAACGCTATAAATTAAGCGCAGCAGAGGTTGACCTTCAGGATTCTCTTTCATTCTGCCAGATCGGAGGAGCGATTGTTTCCAATTCGCGCGTATTCGGAGAAACAGTGCTTCAAAAGGCTTTTAACATGATCGAAAAAGAAAACGCGATACGCATTCAGGATATGAAAATTCATTCGGAGGAATTTTAATGAAAAATAAATTTCGGCAATATGCTGTTTTTTTTACCATGCTTACAACGCTTGTTTTATTTAACTCATGCATAGGTATTTCCATGGATATACAGATGAACAGAGACGGCTCCGGGAAATTAACTCTTGAATACCGGATGTCCAAAATGCTTGATAATCTCGGTAAACTTGACGGCAACGTATCATTACCGTCAATTCCGGTCGGCCAAACCGATTGGAAAAAAACCGTAGACAGGATTCCCGGTTTAAAACTTGTTTCATTCGCTTCCAAAGATGAAACAAGAGACACCGTATATAAAATTATTTTAGATTTTGATAACGAAAAAGCTCTGCTTCAATTTTTAAGTCCGCTGTCAGATACTGTTTTATTAACCAATGAAGGAAAAAAAGGCAGGCTCGATCTTCTCGTTCTTGACAGCGCTCCTTCTTACGACAAAAACATGATGGATTTAATTTCCATTTTATCCGCAGATTATAAATTTTCTGTCAGTTTAAGCGCGCCGTTAAAACCGGGGTTAATTTTAAACGACGCAAACGGAAATTCGCTTACTCCCATGCAAAGCGCAAAAATTGTTCAATCCGGCAAGAAAGTATCCTTTTCAATCGATACATTAGATATTTTAGAATTGAAAAACGGATTAAAGTTAATTTTTAACTGGTAGATCCCAGAACTTCTTTAAAGCGCAGTATTTTCCAGTTGTTTTTTTTCGCGCGCCTTTTAAGAATACCGTCAGGATTTACCGCGATAGGATTTTGACAGTATTCCAAAAGCGGCAGATCCGTGTATGAATCAGAATAAAAACTTGTATCTTCCTTTTTTACATTATTGCGTTCCATCCAGTCGCAGGCGGCTGTTTTTTTCTTTGGACCGAAAAAGCTGTATCCTATCAGGTTTCCGGTTGTCACTCCGTCATTGTATTCCATCCTGCATGCTAGAGATTCATTTATCCCGAAATATCGCTCAAGCGGTTTTATAATAAAATCAAACGAAGATGTCGCGAAAATTACCTTTTCTCCTTTTTCTAACGCTTCGTTTATTAGACCGGCTGCTCCTGTGTAGATGTTCGGTTTTATTCTTTCGTTAAAACAAGTTTCAGATAATCTTTCCAAATCCGTTTTTTTTATTCCGCAAAGACTTTTTACGGTATTCTCGATAAAATCAACGTCTGGAAACGCGAGTTTGTATTTCAGCCAGTCAAACGGAAGGCGTTTTATCTGCGAGAAACGGATCAATTTTTCTTTCATTGCCATATTTAAAAAATATTCCGTGCTTGTTTTTCTTACAATTGTATGGTCAACATCGAATATATGTATCATATAAAATCCAGATATTTGCAGTCATTCTGCGCTTGCGCGGAATATACGCCGCGCATTTCTTCAGGTAAAAGTTTCGCTATTTGCGCCATAACTTCAGTCATAATAATCTCGCGCTCCTCTTTTCCCGGCATTGTATCGCATTTAATGCGAAACGGCTTTCCTGCCTTAAAACAAAACGGAGTGCGTTTAAGTTTTTTAATATTTTTCCAGACATTCTCGCCGCCGTGATGCGCAACAGGCAGAATCGGCACGTTTGCTTCGATTGCAAGTTGAATAATTCCCGGTTTGCCTTTACCAAGAACGCCGTCTTTGCTTCGCGTTCCCTCGGGCGCAACGCACATATAAAAACCGCTTTCTATTTTTTTGCATACTTTCTTAAAACTTTCGGAAAACGCGCCTTTCCTGTCGATTGGAACCGCCTTATAAGTATTAAAAATAAATGAAAAAACAGGATTATTCCATGTTTCAGATTTTACAAGCCCTGAAACATGCAAAGGATAACTGTGAGTTACAAGAATCGGCACTTCTAAAAAATTTATATGGTTAAAAATAATAAGCAGAGGCTCGTTATTCTTCAAGGCTTGCACAAATTCGCGGCAGTCAATCTTGCAGATAACATTTAATATCCCTTTCATAAAATGACTGACGACAAATCTTCTGAACCTCATGCTATGCCCCGATAAGCCTTAACGCGCCCGGGATACATGTAATTTCCAGCTCCTTGCCTTCGTAGCAGATTGTTTCACCGTCGCAGTGCGCCGCCATTGATCCTTCTTTCGCGTTAAGATGAAATTTTAAAGCGCGGTTAAACGTTACCCCTTTACATTGTTTCTGTGTTCCTTTTGTATAGTGCGATAATATTTTAAGAAGATCGATCCTTGATTTCTGGTGTTCAACATAACATATATCCAGAAGTCCGTCGTCGAGTTCCGCTTCAGGACCCATATAAAAACTTCCGCCCATACGCCTGCCGTTTACAATGGAAACAAGCACTGCGGGTAAAGTTACTTCTTTATCGTCAAATTTAATCTGAAGCACCGGGGAAGGCTCGTAACGGATAATCATTTTTAAGGCGCCGACAACATAAGTAATTCCGCTTTTAATTTTTAATTTGGCGGCTTCAAATCCGACTTTGGTATCAAATCCGATACCGATTCCGTTAATAAAATATCTGCCTTCGGTAAAAAATCCGCCTTTAACAAATCCCGCGTCAAGCGGTTTTGTTTTTACTTCTAACAGTAATTGAAGAGCTTTATCAATATCCTGCGGGATTCCCGGCGTATATGAAAAATCGTTTCCTCTGCCGATAGGAAGTATCCCGAATACCGGGGGGGACGGCAGTTTTCTAAGCAGTAAACCGTTAATTACTTCGTTACAGGTGCCGTCTCCTCCCGCGGCGACCACTATATCATTTTCGCCGATCGGTAAATCCCGCGCCATGTTTAAAGCGTCGCCCGGCCCCTTCGTAGTAATAATCTCAAAATTTTTCCAGTTAGCGCGAAAAAAATGATCTATTTTTGGGAATTGCTTTGCCGCTTTCCCTTTACCCGCCGCGGGGTTTAAGATTATCCAAAATTTTCCAAACTGCGACATTCTGAAATTATACCAATGAACAATAAAAAAGTATATAAAAATCAGATATTTTTTAGGTTTTATTAAAAAAACTATGAGTTATTTTTTAGCGGAAGCCCGGTTAACCGCCTCCCAAAGACCGCAGAGATAACTAAGACCTATCGCTCTGTCGAACAAACCGTAACCCGGCATTGATTCTTCGTTCCATATATTTCTTCCGTGATCAGGGCGTATCGGACCTTCGAAGCCGATGTCATGCAGCGCTTTTATAATCTCGTACATATCAAGGGAGCCGTCACCTGAAAGATGAGCGGACTCTTCAAAACTGCCGGGACAGTTATGTTTAACATTGCGGATATGCGCGAAATGAATTCGTCCTTTAAGCGAACGGATAATATCCGGAATATCGTTCTTTTGATTTGTACCCAGACTTCCTGAACAGAGAGTAACGCCGTTATGCGGATTATCCTCCGCTTTCATTAGGCGCAAAATATCGTCTTTGTTTTTCATGATGCGCGGAAGACCGAAAACAGACCATCCCGGATCATCAGGATGAATCGCCATGTTTATGCCGTATTGTTCGCAGACAGGCATAATCGCTTTTAAAAAATATACAAGGTTTTTAAAAAGCGTATCTTCGTCAATGTTTTTATAGATTTCAAACAGCTCTTTAATTTTTGCCATTCTGTGCGGCTCCCATCCCGGAAGCTGATGCCCTTGAGCTTTTGAATTCATAATATCAAACATGTTGGCGGGATTAATGCTGTCTATAACGCTTTGTTCATACGACATTACTGTCGCGCCGTCCGGTCTTTTTTTCGCCAAATCAGTTCTTGTCCAGTCAAAGACCGCCATAAAATTGTAACACACAAGATGAATACCTTCTTTTCCGATAACCTCTAATGTATTAATATATTTTTCGATATATTTATCGCGTTCCTTCCCGCCTGTTTTAATATCGTCGTGAACATTTACGCTTTCGATCCCTTCTACGGAAAGCCCCGAGTCTTCCGCCGATTTAATTAGAGCGCGAAGCTCTCCTGCCTCCCAATCATCGCCGGGTAATTTACCGTACAGCGTAGTGATTATTCCATTGATACCGGGAACCTGTCTAATCTTGTCCAATGTAACAGGATCAAACCCCGGTCCAAACCATCTCATTGTCATTTTCATATTAATTATTTAACCTTAAATTTAATTTGAGCTTTATCAAGTCTTTCTGAAATTGCGCATAATTCAACAATTCCTGGAGTATCGCCTATCCTAATCATTGCAAGCGCCTTTCCGCCTGATATAACTGCCTTTGGCAGGGTAAATCCCATGTTCTGGGTTAAATCTCCTGAACAGGCTCCCAAAAACACTGCGTCTCCCGTTAATGAAAATTCTACAAGCGATTCATTATTATAAGCGCATAAAATTCCGTTCTTGTCCGTAATATTAACCTCAATATGAGCGATGTCTCCCGCGTCAATTTCGGATTTATCGGCAATCAATTTAATTTTTTTTGATTCGCCGGCTTTCTTCAGCGCATATGAGCACTCTTGCCTGCCATCTGTAATTCCTTTTACTTCGATGTCATCTGTCGTATATTCAATTGTCCATTCAATTATTCCGTTTTTAAAATCTTCTCTTCTCCTTAACCCCCTCTTTTTCCCGTTTATCCACAGTTCAGCTTCCTCGCAATTTGTAAATACGCATGCTGTAACCGTTCTTCGCTCAAAATATTCCTGGTTAAGGTTTGATGACATCTGCGGAAAAGACCAGCGTCCGCGCGCGTAATCTCTTTTCATGTACTGATCATAAAAAGCCAGGTATACAAACGGTTCATTCGACCAAATACTTTTTCTAAAATACGCGTTAGGTTTCATAAAACCGCATATATCCAGAATAGAGCCTGTCCAGCCCTTGCAAGGCCACGGAGCTTCGCCAAGGTAATCTATTCCTGCCCAGATAAACTGCCCTATTACATTGTCGTTTTCAAGTACAAACTGCCACGGATTTTTATCGCACACATCTTCAAAATTTGTTCCGACGCTTGAATAATATTCATAACATTCGGTTCCGATAATCGGCTTGTCAATTCCTTTAGTATAATGCTGATAAAGAGGCTCGTGGTAATTAAGTCCCAATACGTCAACGTCCTTTGCAAGTTTTTTTGTAAGTTTTACAAGTTCTTCGGGCGGAGATCCGACAAGGGTTCTTGGATTCGCGTGAGGCGCAAGAGCGCACGTTACAGGACGGGAATCAAGTTCTTTTACAATATCGACAAGTCTTTTCTGAATTGCGATCATGCCGTCAGTCCCTTGATTTTCAACTTCGTTTCCGATACTCCACATAAAAACAGACGGGTGATTTCTGTCGCGTAATATAAAATCGGTAAGGTCGCGCTTTGAATCTTTTTCGTAATGTGATGAATAATATCCGCTTACCCATTTGTCAAAACATTCGTCAATTACATAGAACCCCGTTTCATCGCAAAGATTTAAAAATTCTTCAGCAGGCGGATTGTGGCTTGTTCTTATCGCGTTACATCCTATAGATTTTAAAATATTTAATCTGCGCCGCCATACAGATTCATAATACGCGCTGCCTGTAATCCCGGCGTCATGGTGAAGGCAAACGCCTTTTAATTTTACCTTTTCTCCGTTAACTTTCATTCCTTTTTTATATTCAATCTCTATCGAGCGAATTCCTATGTTAAACTCCAAAGGCTCGTCCGTCTTTCCGTTTATTTCCAGGTTGATAAAAGCCCGGTAAAGGGAAGGATTTTCCGCAGACCATAAGACCGGATTTAAAATTTTAGCCTGCAGGCGCGCGACTGTCTCTTCTCCTCCCGGACATTCAAATGGACCTGTAATTTCGGCTACATATTTTCCGTTAGGTCCTAGCAGTTTTACCCATACAATACCTTTTACTTTGTGATCGTTTTTTTCGGTTTTTTGTTTTTTATTTACGATTGTTGTTAATACGCTGATATCCGCCTGTTTATTATTTTTTGACAATTCTGTTTTTATCTGCACGCCCCATGTTTTTATGTGCGTTGAGGGAAGAATCTTTAGCCATACGTCGCGGTAAATGCCGCTTCCCGAATACCAGCGGTCGGGAGGCTCGCAGCCGTTATCAAGGTAAACGGCGATAACATTATTTCCTTCCTGCGCAAATTCGGTTATGTCGATTTCGAAGCTGGAATAACCGTTCGCGCGCCCTCCCGCTTCCCTGCCGTTTATATAAACAACACTGTTGCGGTACGCGCCTGCGAAATAAATATAAATTTCTTTCGCTTCGATCTTTGAAAGCGTAAAAACCTTACGATACCAGCAAACACCTTCCCATGAAAAAAAACCCTGCATATTCTGATGCGTCCAGCCTTCCGGTTTTCCTCTGTCAAACGGCTGAGAAATTACCCAGTCATGCGGTAGATCTATGTTTTTCCACGCACTGTCGTCAAAATCGGCGTTTTGAGCATTTTTAATTTTACCAGAACAGAATTTCCAGCCTTTATTTAGAAGCGTCATTTAATTATTATATCATAAATTTTAATTTATTCTACAGATAGCCTGATATATTCATTGTACAGATAAAATACTGTCAATATTGATTTATAAACGATTTCATTGTATCATGATTAATCAATTAATTAAGAGGTACCGTAATGAAGTTAAAAGCAATATCAATTTTATTTTTCATACTGTTTTCAATCAATTTCTCGAACTGCGCTTCGACAGGCGCTGGAAAAACGCAGAATAAATTACCGGCTTTAAAAACCGTTTACGAAAATTATTTCCTTATCGGAAACATTATAACCCGCAGATATTTGGATAACCATTATTTCGGTCTTCTTAAAACACACTTCAATGTTGTAACCGCGGAAAACCAGATGAAACCTGATCATCTTGCTCCCAGAGAAAAAGGCGGACAGTACAATTTCGGACCGGCGGACGAGCTTGTAGATGAAATACTTGCTCATAATATAAAAGTTTTCGGACATACCCTTGTCTGGCATAATCAAACCCACAAATGGATGACTGAAGGAACTCCTCAGGAAATCAGAAACAATATGGCTAATCATATCAACACTGTTCTTAATCATTTCAAAGGAAGGGTTTACGCATGGGATGTTGTCAACGAAGCGATTGTAGAGCGCGTTAACCCTGGCGAACAATCCCAGGACTGGAGAGCCTATCTGCGCCCCGAGAGCGGCTGGAACAGAGCGAATACAAACGATATGAGCTATGTTGAATTTGCGTTCAGAACAGCCCGCGCGGCTGACCCCGATATTTTTCTTTATTACAATGACTATAATCTTGACAGCTCAAGAAAAGCGACAATTACGGCAAATATGATAAAGGACATCAATGACAGATATAAAGCCGAAGGAAATACGCGCAATTTAATAGACGGAGTCGGAATGCAGGCGCATTACGGATCAAATACAAGCGCTCCTAATGTACGCGCTTCCATAGAAAAATTTATAGCGATAGGCATAAGAATTGATATCAGCGAACTTGACGTTACAATCAGAAGCGTGGGAAGCGGCAATTTCGGAACCGGAAGAGATTCTCAGGTTCTGGACGTAGATCAAAGAACACAGGCGATTAAATACGCGGAACTTTTTAAAGTCTTTAAAGAATACGGCGAACACATAACCCGCGTATCCATGTGGGGCATGGACGACGAACTCAGTTGGAAATCACTTGGAAATCCGTGCCTTTGGGACGGTTTCTTAAATCCGAAACAGGCATTTTGGGCTGTTGCAGACCCCGATAAAACATTAGGTATAAAATGAGAATAAAATACTTTACATTTTTAGCTGTTTTACTATTATTATTTATTTCATGCGGTTCAAGTCCGTCAGGCGGTTCAGTGGACAGAGTTATAAAAATCTTATATAACGATTTAAGACAGGAGATAGACGGGTTCGGCGGATCTAACGCGTGGACAAGGCTTCCTTCGCATCCCGAAACCGCGTCTGACCTTGTTAAGCTGCTTTATTCAAGAACTGAAGGAATGGGATTTTCTGTCTTGCGAAACCGCGTACCGTTCCGCGAGAGCGTTCCCGGCGACGCGCATAACCACTTTGACGGATTTTTAACAAGAAACGCCGATTATACATATTCGTACACTGCTAATGCGAACGGAACAAAAACCTATAATCTCGACTGGAATTCATGGGATTTGGACAGCACAAGAAAACTTATCAGCCGAATAAAAGAATTAGGCGATGACGGCCCCGAGAAGCTTGTCATAATGAGCGCGCCATGGTCGCCGCCTAATAACCGCGTAACGCAATGGAAAGAAGACATAACAGGTGTCAGCAGCCGGATTAATTATTCAATGAATTGGTCGCGCCCTGAATTGTGGGGAAGATTAAAAAGAGCGCACTACAATGATTACGCCGATCTTCTTGCGGATTATGTGTCGGGTTTTGAAAAAAATATGGGCGCTCCTTTATCGATCCTCTCCGTTCAAAATGAACCTAACTGGAAAGCGGACTGGGAATGCTGTTACTGGAACGGAACGGATCTTCGGGATTTTATAAAAACATTAGGACAAAGATTCCTGATGAAAGGCGTTAAATTCGGCGAAGGCGGTATCAGCATAATGATGCCCGAATTTGAAAATTTCAACATCAATTTTAACGAGATGATAAAACCTTCGATCGATGATCCTGAATCGGAAAAATTAATCACGCATATCGCCCTTCATCAGTACAACGCGCAAAACGATAATTCATCAAGAGCCGGCGCGAGAGAATTTCCGGAAATTATCGCGACAGGTAAACGTTTCTGGCAGACAGAAGTTTCAGGATCGGGAAGCGGCATACCAAAGGGCGTCGGTATAGCGAACGCGCTTCTATACGCAAGAATGATCCACTGGGATTTGACGCTTACGCAGACAAACGCGTTCCTTTACTGGTGGCTCTGGACAAACACAATATCGCCCGAATATCCCGGCGCTTTAATATTAGTCGAAGACGATGAAATAAAACCGGCTCTAAGGCTTTACGCGATGGGGCAATATTCGCGTTTTATCCGTCCCGGCTGGAGCAGGATCAACTGCGAATTTACTCCGCTTGCCGGTATGTATTTAAGCGCGTATAGAAGCGCGGATTCAAAAGAAATCGCAATCGTTATAATTAACGAAACTATTACACCAGCTTCAATCAATCTTGATCTTAACGGCTCGGAATTCTCCCAGCTTGAAATATGGAGAACATCTGAGAATGAAAAACTTAAATCTGCCGGAAGGCAGAGAGTTTCGGGGAACTCAACTACAGTTAAACTCGCTCCGATGTCTATTACAACATATTACGGAAAGGTAAAATAGCTATTTAAGAGAATCTATAATTTTGTGATACGAACTTTTTGCCATATCACCCGAGAAAATAAGCGGCGCGGCTCTTGAACGCCAGCTTTCCGAGTCGTTTACTCCCCAGAATGTTACCCTCTCGATGATGTCTGAATTAGCGATAAAAACTTTAAAATAATCGCCGTAAAGCTGCGCCGCTTTCGTTTTTCCCGTTTCTGTCAGAGCGTTCTGTGCGCTGTATTCGCTCCATGTCTGAGAAAGCACGTCAAGTTCGCTGATCGAAATTCTTACGCCTAACTGCCTGAACAAATCAATACTGGCTTTAATACTTGCAGCAGTTACGCCTGTGTTGTGATGCCCCTGCATTCCTATGCCTTCGATAAGAAGACGATCTGCACCCGGGTATGCATTTTTATATCTTATATTGACATCGCGAACCATATCATGAACCATTTTCGCCTTACTGGACATATTTAAATTATAATCATTGTAATACAATATCGCGCCTGAATCGGCTTGCCGCGCGGCAAGAAAACTGTAATAAACAAAATCGGAGCCAAGCGCGCTGTACCACGGATTCTCGTTACGCATTGATGTTTTCCAGTCTCCGTTATAACCTCCGTCAGGAAACGCCTCATTTATTACATCCCATGAATAAATTTTTCCTTTAAAATGACCTACAACATCTTTTATATACGTTTCCATATAACCTTTTGCGTTCGAACTGTTAACGCTTCTGTGCCATGAAGGAATCTGGCTGTGCCAAAGTAATGTGTGACCTACGACAAGAAAACCGGAATCAATCGCCGTTTTTACCATGTTGTCCGCTGTTCTAAAATTATAAGAGCCTCTGTTTGGGTTTATTTTGTCCGGTTTCATGTCATTTTCCGCTGTAAGTACATTGTAATGATGTTTAAGTTTTTCGCTTGCAACGGAGCCGGGATTCATTATATTTCCAATCAGAAAATGATCTTTAAAATGCTCCTTTAACGAAACGACATTTAAAATATAGTCAGGATCATCTGTATTATCATCGCAATTACTTAATAAAAGTACAGATGCGATAATTATAACCAAAATAAACGGCTTATAAAAATTCTTTTTCATCTTTCCTCCATAAAGGTATTTATACCGTTAAAGATAATAATAAACTTCCTGCGTGTCTTTCGTATTGTATATATTAGTTAATATCCGTAATATTTTAAAGAATAACCATAGGGAAAATATACTATAGCCAGCATAAGGGAAATATGTTAGTAATTTTACATGGCAAGAATCGCAAACACAAAAGTTCTGATTGTAGATAATTACCCAATATTTATAAAAGGCCTTACTTCTCTGCTGGAAACAAATAATAAATTAAACGTTATCGGATCAACTTCTAACTGCGAGGATGCGTTGAGAATAGCGGAAAAAGAAAAGCCTAGGCTTATTATTCTGGAGATAAAACTTGGTAACGAAAACGGCATGGATTTAATTTCAAAATTTAAATCCATTAATCCGGAAGCTGTGATTTTAGTTGTATCTACGCAGGACGAACGTTTTTATTCGGAGCGCGTTCTTCGTTTAGGCGCGCGCGGATATATTTTAAAAACTGAATCCATCGATGTTGTAATGGAAGCTGTAAATACAGTTATGGACGGCAAGGTATATCTCAGCGAAAACGAAAGAGAAAGAATTTTTCAAGCGATGACGGAAGGTTCAAGCCGCGGCGCAAAAGACTGGACTGTATCTTTACAAACGCTTTCCAACCGCGAACTGCAGGTGTTTTCGCTTATCGGAAAAGGATACGGCACGATAGAGATCGCTTCAAGATTAAATTTAAGCACTAAAACTATTGATACGCATAAAGAACATATAAAACTGAAGCTTCACTGTAACTCGGCGCAGGAACTTAGACAGCAGGCTATTGAATGGATAAATAACCCGGAAGGAAACATTCGATCTTAGTTTTTAATTTCTGCACAGACTCTTAAAAATTTTCAATTATTTTGTTATCTTTATATCGTCTATCCAGATGTAAATTCCTTTTAAGTCTGAGTGTTCGCTAGTAAACTCAAGGCGCGCAGTATTCTCCCAATTAAAACTTTCAGTTTCAGGCGAATGCCATGTTTGAGTCGCGTTAACCCATGCGCCCTGAACTTTCATTTCTTCAAGAGGTATCCTTACAACATGCCATTTCCCGTCAGGCGCAAGGGATGCGCTGTCTACTGTAAATCTTGCGCGCCACGGAATTGAGGAAGAAGACTCTTCATTTAAAAAACGTACGTCGAATTTAACATCTCTTTCTGTTCTTGCTTTAAACTCAAGAAAGAAACGGTTTTTTACAAGAGAACTGAAGTCCCAAAAAGAACTGTCTAAATCGAAGTGGAATGTGTTGTACTGCGACATATTTCCCCAACGTATCGCATATTTTCCCTGCACGGAAGCGGCGTCATACATTGAAAAAACCGAATCATCTCCCCAGTAGCCCGCGCTTCGCGCCGCTTTACCGGGAAAATCGTCGAATATTACAAAACCTTCTTCCAAAGTTTGCGAAACGCGTTTTATCTGGCGCGCAGGATTAAAACCCATCGCGCGCGTAATCTCAACATTTAAATCATATCTAAAATCACCGTTATCTGAATTAAATACGCCGAAACCTCCGTAGTAATCCCAGCTTGTTCTTGATATATTTCTTTCGTCCAGAGCTTTCGTAACATATTCATACCAGCGCGCGCGGTCTTCATTTTTGCTGTTCTTCATTAAAACGCCGAACTCTCCGCAAAAAACAGGCGCGTCCCTTTCCAAAGAAAACGCCACAGCCTTGTCCAGCGTTCTTCCAAGCGCATTATAAGATGCGTCGTACAGATAAGTATTCTGAAGCGAATTTTCCACCCATGTGCCTCTCAAATCCGCCGGTATCTTGGGCATTCTTTTTAATTCTCCCGGAAACGGAAGATTCTCAAGATTTGTTAAAAGAGGCGGACCTCCCCATGTCGCGCCCTGATGCGTGAAAAGGTACGGATCATAAAAATGAAATGTATAAATAATATTTTCATATTGATAATTAGGAATTTGATTCATTTTATTTATGGAATTATAATCTGTACCACCTGCGATAATCGCGTGTTTTTGATCTATCTTCCGTATTTCCGCGATGGCTTTCTCCTGGATTCCTCCCCAAAGCGAATCGGAAATTCCATGCGGCTCATTTAATATTTCATAAATTATGTAACCGCTTCTTTCTTTATAACGCTGCGCGATCTGCCTCCAGACAGGAAGAAGAATTCTATCGATATCGGCTCTTGTCGCAAGAACAGGATCAAACGAATGATTGTCGATTATTAAATACAATTCATGTTTTTCCGCCCAATTTACCGCAGTGTCAAGAAATTCCAACAGGAGCGGATCAAATTTATAGTCAGGAGCGCCGCCTGTCATACTGTGCATTCTTACAGGCAGGCGGATTACATCCGCGCCAAGACTTTTAACATCGATAAAATCCTGTTCTGTATATTTTGTGAAAGGNATCGAGCCTGCGGAGTTTGATTCAAACCAGCNTGAAAAATTTACGCCTTTTGAAAACGGCGCCGATTTAAGCGCCGGTTTAACTGGCGCTTGTTCTACAGGTTTTTTTACGCTGTTACAGGAGACAAGCAAAACCGCGGCTATTATTAGAATCATTTTTTTCATGCATTGAATCCCATCGCCTTTACAATTTCCATATTTAAATCTGATGGAAAGCCGCCCCTTTGCATTGTTTTAAAAATGCCGAATCCGCCGAAATAATCCCAGCATGTCCACGGAATATTGCGCTTTGCAAGTTCATCGCAGAAAAATTTATACCAGAATACGCGGTCTTGCGCAGGACTCTGAATCATAAATACCCCGAACTCGCCGCAGTAAACAGGAACATTGTTATCCTTTGCGAAAGCGCAAACCTTATCTAAAGAACCGCGTAATTTTTCAAGTTTTGAATCGGTACGGTAGTATTTAAGCGATTCTTCCACCCACGTTCCCTTAAATGTCTCATGAACGGGACAGGTAAAATCATCCTTAACTGGAAACGGAAGATTCGACAAAGGCGCAAGCGAGGGTTTGTTCCACGTCGCGCCCTGATGCGTAAAAATGTGCGGATCATAAAAATGAAACGTGTAAATAAGTTTTGAATCAGGGTATACAGGCACTTTTAACATCTTGTCGATGGAATTGTAATTTGTGCCGCCGATTATAATTAAACGATCTCTGTCGATTTTTCTGATCGCTTCTATTGCCGCCCCCTGAATTTCATTCCATCTTTCGTCAGCAATAATATGGGGCTCGTTTAAAATTTCGTAAATAAGATAACTGCCGCTTTCTTTAAAATGTTTTGCAAGCTGCTCCCAAACAGGTATTAATATTTTATCGATATTGTCATCTGTAGCGTTAACCGGATGAAATGAATGGTTATCAAGAATAAGAAAAATTTGATGTTTGCGCGCCCATTCAACAACAGTGTCAAGATAATTCAAAAGCGCGGGTTCAATCATTTTCTCTGAATTTAAAAAATTATGAAAAGCGACAGGCAGGCGGACGACATCAGCTCCAAGGCTTTTTACATCCTCAAAATCTTTTTCATTGTACTTTGAAAAATCAATATCGGTAAAATTCCGCGATTCAAACCATTTGGTGAAATTTACCCCTTTCGAAAAAGGCGTCCCGGACGCAGTATCCTCAGGCAGAACAGACATAAAAACTCCTTATTTCCGCTAATTTACTATACTATGATTCATCAAAAAATGATATATTCAGAATATGACATATAAATATCGAAATCCTGTTTTAAGCGGGTTTTATCCCGATCCTTCTATCTGCAGAGTAGATGATTCATTTTATCTTGTTAACTCGACATTCGCTTATTTTCCGGGGCTCCCCGTTTATAAAAGCAAAGATCTTCTTAACTGGAAACAAATCGGCAATGCCATCGACCGTCCCGGGCAGTTATGCTACGACGATCACGGCATTTCTCAGGGCTTATTCGCTCCTACAATCAGGTATAATAACGGTGCGTTTTACATTGTCTGTACATTAATTAAAAACGGAGGCAATTTTATAATCACCGCGAAAAATCCTGAAGGCCCCTGGTCTGATCCGGTTTGGCTTAAAGGCGCGGACGGCATAGACCCTTCAATCTTTTTTGACGACAACGGAAAGACATGGTACTGCGGAACCCACCCTGCTCCTGAAGGCGAAAAATATAACGGTAATTACGAAATATTCATTCAGGAAATGGATATGGAAAAACTCTACAAAGGCGAGAATCCGCTGACGGGAGAGCAAACCGGAATCTGGCGCGGAGCGATGAAGGACGTTATCTGGCCCGAAGGTCCGCACATTTATAAAATCGGTTCATGGTATTATCTTCTTCATGCCGAGGGAGGCACAGGTATCGATCACGCTGTTTGCATCGCAAGAGCGAAAGAAATCCACGGTCCATGGGAAGGAAAAAGAAGCAACCCTGTCGCGACTCACAGGCATCTTGGAAGACGATCCAAAATAATTAATGTGGGTCACGCTGATCTGGTAGACGACTGCGAAGGAGGATGGTGGATGGCTCTGCTCGCCTCGCGTCAGTTTGACGGAGTATGCCCTCTTGGGCGCGAGACATTTATCATTCCGATAATTTGGGAGGACGATTGGCCTTTTATCGGAACGGAATCAGGGCTTATCGAAGATGGACTTCCCCAAGCCGATCCTTCTTCTGAAAACGCAGACAGCCAGTTTGATTCTTTAAATTCCTGCGAATATTTTAACGATGAATTAAAAAACAAATATAACGGCAGACTTCCCTTTCACTGGATGGTTCTTAGGATGCCGGCTGATGAGAATAAAGCCGCGTTCAGTCTTTCAGACAGAACCGACTCGTTACGCCTTTTCACAAAAAAAGATACAATCCGCGAAAAAGGACATCCGTCTTTTACAGGCAGAAGGATCAGGCACAAAGACTGGGGTTTTACAGTCAGCATGGAATTTATTCCAAAAAGTGAATGTGAATGCGCGGGCATTCTCATTTTACAAAACGAAAATTTCCATTACCGTTTTGAAAGATGCCTTTCGTCAATGAAACGCGGACTTTTGCACGTTGTAAAAGCCGCGGGAGAAATAGACGAGATTATCGCTATACAGGAATTTCAGGAATCAGAAGCCCATGTTTCATTAACTGTAATATGCGAAGACATGGAATTATCTTTCTTCCAGATAAAACCGGACGGCACAATGGAAAAAATCGCAGACGGACAGGACGCAAGAATCTTAAGTACAGAATTTGCAGGCGGTTTTGTAGGCTCTCTTGCCGGAGTTTACGCTTCAGGAAACGGAACAGATACAAACAATTTCGCCGATATTTTATGGGCGGATTACAGGGGAATATAATGAGCGACTTTTTTTTACCGCCTGTTATCAGCAACGGCATGATTATTCAAAGGGGCTTCTCTTTTCCCATATTAACCTCAAAAAAAATAACCGTTACTTTTTTAAATAAAACATATGAGGCGCAGCCCAAAGACGGAAAATTTCTTATAACGCTTGATCCGTCCGAAGCAGGCGGCCCTTATGAGATGGATATTACATCCGAAGAAGGTTTAATAAAAATAACCGACATTTACATAGGCGATGTATGGCTGTGCGCGGGGCAAAGCAATATGGAAATGCAGATGTCAAGGCTTCGCGATGATTTCGGCGAAGAATGGGATTTTATTAAAAAAGAATGCGAGACTGAGCTTCTTATTCGTCAGTTTAAACCGCCGCAGGAATGGGATTTTTCAGGTCCGCGGGATGAAATTACAGGCGGAAGCTGGTTAAAACCCTCAGACCAAACGCTTCATGAATTTACGGCAACGCCGTGGTTTTTCGCGCGGTTTTTGCATGAGAAATATAAGATTCCAATCGGGCTTGTTATAACACCGTGGGGCGGCACTCCCGTTGAATCATGGATGAGCGAAGAATCTCTTTTAGGCTATCCTGAAAAAATCAAGCTAGGCAGACTTTACGCTGATACCGCAAAGCGCGAGGAAGCGGTAAAAATATCCTGCGCCGCTATAGGCGAATGGGAAAAAAATCTTTTAAATAATGATTCAGGCATTACCAAACAATGGGAAAAACCTGAAACAGACATTTCATCATGGAATGAAATGATCCTTCCCGGTAGTTTTTACGCCGCGTCAGACAAAAAAGAAGAATTAGATAAATTTTGCGGCGTTATCTGGCTTTCGAAAGATTTTGAAGTATCATCAGATTTCGCATCGCATAACGCAAAAGTCTGGCTTGGAACAATCATAGATTCCGACAAAGTATACGTGAACGGCGCAGAAATCGGGAACACAGGTTACCGCTATCCGCCGCGTAAATATGTTCCCCAGGGATTGATTAAACCGGGTAAAAACAGAATCGTAATAAGAGTTGTATGCAACTGCGGTGACGGCGGAATAACAGCCGATAAACCCTTCCGCGTCTTTACAGATAACGAATCTGTAGAACTGACAGGCGCTTGGAAATATAAAATCGGAGCAAAAACGCAAACCCGTCCTGAAGAATATTTTTTCCAGCGTTTCCCGACAGGAAATTATAACGCAATCATAGCCCCTGTTTTAAAATATCCTTTTAAAGGAGTTATCTGGTATCAGGGGGAATCAAACGAATCAAATCCAAATGAGTACGAAGAACTTTTTAAATTAATGATAACCGGCTGGCGGAAAAACAGCCGCGAGGATTTGCCTTTCCTTTTTGTCCAGCTTCCTGTTTTTACGCCAGTTTCAGATAACAATGAGCAGTCACGGTGGGCGATTTTACGCGAAGCTCAAACGTCCGCCTTATCCCTTCCAAACACCGGCATGGCTGCCGCATTGGAATTCGGCGAGTGGAATGACATTCATCCGATTAATAAAAAAGACGTTGCATTCAGATTATTCCTTGCCGCTGAAAAAACAGTTTTCGGCGTAAACAATACCTCCCCGGGTCCGATGGTCAAAGATTACAAATTGAAAAACAGCGGACAGATAATTCATATCTATTTTAATAATTGCCAAGACGGACTTATAACAAAAGAAAATTTACCCTGTGTAACAGTTGTCGGAAATGACGGCGCCGTAAACATCCCTGCAATAATCGAAGGAAAAGATTGTATCAGTATAGATATATCTTCGGTAAAAAATCCGCAGAAGATTCTTTACGCGTGGGCTGATAATCCGCGATACAGAAATCTTTTTAACAGCGAAGGACTTCCTGTAATTCCGTTTAAAATAACAATCAAATAATAAGGAGAATACAATGTTTGATGTTTCAAAAATTAAAGAAGACGCAATCCAATGGATACGCGATTATTTTAAAAACAACGGTCCTGACTGTTGCGCGGTAATCGGCATCTCAGGCGGCAAGGACAGCTCTGTCGCGGCGGCGTTATGTGTAAACGCATTGGGAGCTGACAGAGTTTTCGGAGTTCTGATGCCTCAGGGCGAACAGCATGACATCGGTTTTTCATATGATTTAGTCAAGCATTTAGGAATTAAACATGTTGTAATTAATATTAAAAACAGCGTCGACTCTCTTTTGTCAGAGATAAACCAAAACGGACTTTCTGTGAATAAACAGGCGTCGGTGAACACCCCCGCAAGGATCAGGATGACAACTCTCTACGCGGTATCGGCGATTACAAACGGCAGAGTCGTAAACACATGCAATTTAAGCGAAGATTGGGTCGGTTATTCTACAAAATTCGGCGATTCAGCCGGTGATTTTAGTCCTTTATCGAATTTAACCGTCGCTGAGGTAAAACTTTTAGGTAATGAACTCGCGCTTCCGGTAAAATTTATCGAAAAAACACCCGAAGACGGGCTTTCAGGGCTTACTGACGAGGACAATTTAGGGTTTACATACGCTGTTTTGGACAAATATATACGCGAAGGTGTGTGCGAAGATCGGCAAATCAAGGCAAAAATCGACAAACTCCATCAAATTAACCTGCATAAATTAACATTAATGCCCAGTTTTAAACCGGATTGTAACCTCTAAAGGCAGCAATCGTTTATAATTTGACTATAACAAAGCGCGCCACTTGACATTTTTACATAAAGTTAGGAAACTTAAAGTAACAAGCCAAAAAACGGCTTCTGTGGCAACGTTATAGAAGGAGTTATACCATGATTAAACGAATTATTACGGTTACCCTATTGGTCTGCCTCGTTTTAGGCGCGGCTTTTGCGCAGGAAAAGGCAAGAGATCACATCGCCAAGGCGCAGGAATTCATGAAAGAACAAAATTATGAAGCCGCTGTCGCGTCTTATGAAGCCGCTAAAAGAATCGGTCCATGGAACAATAAAAATGAAGTCGAGCTGAACGCGGTAAAAGAAAGAAGAATGGATCAGCTTCGCAATCAAGCCGACGGGCTTTTCCAGGCGGGAAATTATAACGAAGCGATCGAGATGTACACATCCGCGATGAAATTCGCGACACCGACAAGCCGCAACGTAGTTCATGCAATACAGGCGCGCATTGTTGAATCCCAAGCCGCCGTAGACAAACAGGTTGCCGACGCTCAGGCTCAATCGGCGCAGGAGCGCACCGCGACATCGAGAGCGACTGTCGTAAAAGGGAATGATTATTTTACAAACGGGCAGTTTGCTTTTGCCGTAACCGAATATGAAAATGCCGTTAAAATCGGCGGTCTGAATCCTGCTGAAACAACGGAAGCCAACAGGCTCATAACAGAAGCGAAGAACATACTCGCGAAAATAGAAAGTTATAACCGTAATCTTCGCGATGAAGATTTTAATATTTCACAAAACGCAAGCGACGGCAAACTTACTATTACAAAATATAACGCGGCTGAAAGTAAAACAGTTTCCATAACAGGAAAAAGCCACACCTTTATTCTAGGCATTCTGGATGTAGTAATTCCCGCAAGGCTCCATGATACGGAAATAACAATCATAGGACCGAACGCTTTTAAAAATACCGGAATAACAAGCGTTGTTGTTCCCGAAGAAGTTATAGAAATCGGAGCGGGCGCTTTTAGCGGAAACAGACTCGAAAAAGTCACATTCGGCAGTAAGCTTGTAAAAATCCTCGGCGGAACGCCTGAAGGTCAAAAAGAAGTAACCGAAGAAGGCGCGTTCGAAGGGAATCACGCTCTTGCCGAAATTATTTTTCCGAATACATTAACGGAAATCGGAGCCAGAGCGTTTAAAGACTGCGGTTTAATCAATGTTAAATTCGGCGCCACATTAACCGCTTCCAGAGTAGTGACAATCTACGAAAGCGCTTTCAGAAATAATAAATTAACTGAATTGAATCTGCCTCCCGAACTTAAAACAATACACCGCTTCGCGTTTAACAAAAACCAGATTCAGACACTGCAAATCCCGTCTAAAGTCGAGCTGGTTTATCAGGGCGTTTTCACTGATAACCCTCTGACAACTTTAATTATCCCCGCTTCTCTTTCAACAACTGTAACGATGAACGAACTTGAATGCCCGCGTATCGGCGCGGATCACGCGCAATTCGGAAACTTCGTTTCCGCGTTTCCTGAATCTGTAACCAGAGTTACATTACCTGCAGCAATGCATGACAGCAATATGCTGAATTTCCCCACTAACCTTAGAAGCTATTACATAAGCCAGAACAGAGCGGCTTCCGTTTATACAATGTCAGGACAGGGTATTTGGAGAAGGCAATAAATTAAAATAATGGAACCTATTATCCTTGCCTCCGGCTCTCACCGGAGGCAGGATTTTTTTAAACTGCTTGGCATTCCGTTCAGCGTAATGCCTGCGCAGATTGACGAAAGTCTTTGCGTTCAAACAGACCCAGAAAAACTCACCCTTGAACTCGCCAAAAAAAAAGTTGAATGGGTTGAAAAAGAGCTTATAAAACGCCTGCCCCGCTGGATTTTCGGAGCCGATACCGTAATCGCGATTGGAAATAAAATTTTCGGAAAACCTGACAGCAGAGAAAACGCCTGTAAAATGCTAAAAGAACTTTCTGGCAAGAAACACCATGTAATAACTTCCATGGCGCTTTTCAACAGCAAGGAAAAGAAAATCGACTGCCGCAGCGCGCGCTGCGCGGTTGTTTTCGCGCCGATAACAGACGATGAAATTAACTGGTATCTTGACACCAATGAATGGCAGGGAGTTGCCGGCGCTTACCGTATCCAGGGGCTTGCCTCATGCTTTATAGACCGTATAGAAGGCTCTCCAAGCACTGTTGCGGGCTTGCCATTGCATGAGTTTTATGTTATGTTAAGAGACAACGGCTACCCGTACGGGTGCTGAATTTCCGTAGGGTTTTCATAACTCTAACGAGATATAGTGATGGATGGGTTTCTCAAACTCGGGAAGCTCTATGTTAGGAGGAAGCTTTGGCTGTAGTAACTATGAAGAATCTCCTGGAATCGGGAGTACATTTCGGCCACCAGGTGAAACGCTGGGATCCAAGGATGAAGA
>WQSF01000006.1 GCA_009788065.1 Treponema sp. | reverse complement strand
GGGGGGGGGGGGTATGTTTAATCCAGATGCAAGAAAACGGGATATTTGGGCTAATATGGCGCTTAATCTTGTCACTATAATAAATTTACATTTTTCCAAATAAAATGTCAATAGGGGAGATATGTTTTTTACCAACCCTATGGTTTGCAGCAAAATCCTTCCTACTATTTGATTAGGAAGGAATCGAACCCGGCGGAGCGCAGAGCGGCCGCAGTTTTCGTTTGATCCGCTCCGGCAGGAACTGTAACCGCCCACATTTGGTTTCCGTTTACATTTCGCTGTTCAATCGCCGCGGTAAAACCGGCTTTTTGAAGATTGGTGATTTGCGCCTGTGCGTTTGACTCACGGCCAAAAACACCTGTTTGAAAACGAATAGAGGCAGCCAAGGCGGGAGCAGGCGTTATTTTTGGCTGTTCGACAGGAGGCGTTTTGGTAACAGAAGCCGGTTGCGCCGCTGACGGAATATTTCCAGGCGCCGGGGCGGCAGCGAGAGGCAGTGAATCTAAACCGCCTGCGAAAAGCCAGAAGGCGCTTAGACGGATCGCGATTGAAGAAGATGTTTCAGCCGCAGCCAGGCGGCCTTCGGTTGTCAGGGGGAATTCTGCAATTAAACGCTGGCGCCACATTTGAGCGCCGCCGCCTAATTGAAAAGGCGAAGACTCTTCCGTTGTTAACGCGGCGCGCGCGCCGTCAGATAATTTCCATAATATAAAAAGAATCTCGTGTTTTAATTGAGAATATTCCGCATTGTCGGCGAGCGCGGCGAGTTCTGACAGATCGCCTGTTTTAATCGCCTTTATGCTTGTGTTTAAAAAACGCGCCCGCGCGTATTTTGCCAACAACGGTTCGAGCGCTGTAGCCGCTCTTTCCCATTCGCCCATCGCGGCAAGACAGTACGCGCAGGATAAAAGAGCGTCATCGTCTACTCTGCCCGGGATCGCACCTGCAGCTTCGAACCAGCTTCTTGCCGCGCCTTCGATATTGCCGGAGAGCTGGCGAAGACGCGCAAGACGTACAAGAGTATCGTGTCTCCCGGCAGGCGGAATATCCTTCCCGACAGCGGCTGTTTCCAGATTTTTTATTTCCGCTTCAAGTGAAAGACCTGTCTGCGCAAAAACCGTAAACGGAAAGAATGAGCATAATATAACCGCTAGCATGACAGCGAAAAATCTGCTCATTTTTTACCGCCGCGCCTCTTTGCAAAAAATCTTTCTCTTGCAGAAAGAGCGTCCTGTTTAATATTATCATCCGCTTCAGGTTCAATAAAATCCATATCCGCGGGTTCATCAGCGGCTTTTTTCTTCGCCTTTGCTTTTGCCGGTTTATCATCGTGTTTTTTTCTTATATGCAGAATCAAAGGCGTCGCGCAGATAAATCCTGTAACAAAAGAGAAAAATACAGTTAAAAATACAGGGACACTTTCTATCTCTTTAAAACCGAAACTGATATTGCATCTGTTGGCATCATCTAAATTGAAAGCGGCAAATATCATAAAAATAATAAAAACAATTATAGCAATTATTAAACGCCAGGGCATTTTAACCTCACTTTCGCGCGGGTGAATAACCGCGCAGTATAAATAAATATAAACCGAAGGTTTATAAAATTTCCTTCGCTCGGAATGTATTTCCCTTCAAGGCTGACAGGGTAAGTTTACCGAAAGAGCCTATCATCGATTTGGGGCCGGGAACCGCCACCATTTCGTCTTTTTCAGTCCTTGTTATTAATTCATCGGCATTTTTCCGTGAAATTCCTTCAACCAAAACGATTTCTGTACTGCCTATTCTGCTCTTTAACAGCTCTGAGGTATGCTTCTTCTGCAGGGCGATAACTCTGGAAAGCCTTTCTTTTTTCAATTCTTCGTCTATCCTGTCGGGAAGATCGAAAGCTTTTGTGCCTTCTCGGGGGTTAAAATGGTACATATAAGAGTAAAGAAACTTAATTTCCTCCATTAAATTAAGGGTTTTGCTAACGTCATCTTCGGTTTCACCGGGAAAACCGACCAAAATGTCTGTTGAAAGGGTAATTTCTGGCATTGCGCGGCGTATTTCCTGTACCAATCCCAAGAAACGCTCAACAGTGTAGCCCCGGTTCATCGCTTTAAGAACATTATTAGAGCCGTGCTGGACTGGAAGATGTATATGACGGCAGAAAATTTTATTAGAAGCAAGAGCTTCCACCGTTTTAGACGAAAAATTGGCGGGATTGGCGGATAGGAAGCGTATCCGTCCTATTGCGGTTTTTTCAGCCTCAAGCGCGATCTTTTTTAAAAGCACGGAAAAATCCGCCGTATCCCCCGTCTTCCCTGCGGCAGGTTCCCAAAAATAATTGTTTACATTCTGCCCCAAAAGAGTAATCTCGCGCACTCCCCTTTCACCCACAAGGCGGATTTCCTGCATAATATTTTCAGGATCGCGCGATATTTCGCGGCCGCGCACATACGGGACGATGCAATAAGAGCAAAAATTATTACAACCGTGCATTATTGGAATAAAACTTCGAAACTGTCCTTCTTCAAGATGCGAACCTGAAAAAGAGAAAACAGTTTTTTCTGTTTTTTCGAATAACGCGGCTGTTCCGTTTTCCGAGGCTTCCAGAATAAAAGGAAATTGCGATCTTGCGCCGGTTCCCATCACATAATCAACCTGCGGAAATTTTTCTTTAAGCTTCCCGCCAAGCCTTTGCGCCATACAGCCTGCAATCACAAGTGTAAAATTTTTTTTATGTTTTTTTTTAATTCCGGCATAATGGGCAATTCGCCCAAACGTGCGTTTCTCCGCTGTCAATCTTACAGAACATGTGTTAATAAGAACAAGGTCTGCGCCGTCAGCGTCTAAAGCTTCTGTCCATCCGCGTTCCTTGCAGACAAGCGCAAGCGCCGCCGATTCGGCGCTGTTCATCTGACAGCCGTATGTTTCAAAAAAATATTTTTTGTTATGCGCCATTTATGAACGTTTTTTAAGACCGATAAAAAATTTAACTCCGTTTATAATGCCCAGAACCAGAAGCCCTATGGCGCCTATGCTTAAAAGAGTGCTGGAAATAGCGGTTATAGCTGGGATTCCAGACTTTGAAAGCACGGCAAGCGCTCCTGCGGCTGTAATTATAACACCTGCTTTTCTGTCCGCCGGATCTTTTGAGAGAAGTGAGCCTATACCGACAAGACAGACAAGACCTCCTACAATAAGCCCAAGCCCTCTGAATCGCGCAAGCAAATTTAACAATAAAAGAAAAACGCCGCCTGCGGTATAACCGATTGCGGTAATACCGAGTTTCGATAAACTTGATGTCGAGGGAATGTTCTGGATATTTTCGTTGTCATTCATAATTAACTCCTTTGCGCAGCTTCAATTACATTTTGCAGAAGCATCGCGATTGTCATCGGACCTACGCCGCCTGGGACCGGCGTATAGAAACCTGCTTTTTCGGTGACCGACGGATCGACATCGCCGCAAACACGGTAACCTTTTTTTTCTCTTATATCGGCAACGCGGTTAATTCCGACATCAATTACCGCGGCTCCTTCTTTAATCATTTCCGGTTTTATAAATTCGGGATTTCTTGCGGCGACTACCAATATATCCGCCCGCATAGTATGAGAAAAAATATCCTTTGTTCCCGTGTGGCACATTGTTACTGTGGCGTTGTATTCGCGGCGGATCAGCAAATTGGCTAACGGCTTTCCTACGATATTGGATCTCCCGACAATGACAACATTGGCGCCTGAAACCGGCACTGAATATTCGCGTAACAACATCAAAACCCCGTGAGGCGTACACGGTAAAAATCCTTTTCTTTCCAGAATCATGTTCCCCACAGAAACGGGATGAAAACAATCAACATCTTTTTCAGGCGCGATCCTGGCTATTACATTATCTTCGTTAATATGATTGGGAACAGGCGACTGCACCAAAATGCCGTGAACATTATTATTTTTATTTAAATCATCGATAACCTTTAAAAGCTGCTCTTCGCTTGTAGTTTCAGGCAGTCTTATATCAAGGCTTTCCATCCCGGCTTGCGCAAGCGCGTTTTCTTTCGATTTGACATAGGAAAGACTCGCGCCGTCCTCCCCAACAAGCACCACAGCCAGACAGGGAGTAATCCCTTTTTCTTTCAACGCCGAAGCTTCAGCCTTCACACTTTCGCGGATTTTTAAACTTAGCGCTTTTCCGTCCATTATGATCGCCGACATTCAATCTCCCTAATAATTTAATGGTAATATTACCATAAATCTTCCTGATTTGGCAGTTATCGAAACATCACCGTCTTCTGCCTCATTGCTTAACCCGAAAAATCCGCGATCCCAGGGAAGGTTTGAAAGCGGCCATTTTAAACCTCGGCTTTGCGCATCCCACGGCCCTGAACCAAGCGGAAAGACAGAAACAAGCGCGTTTTTTTTAAGACAAACAGAAAATATTTTCTCCTCTCCGCTTGAGTTTACGCAAAAAATATCCTCGCTGTCAGTAATCCATCGTCTTGGAAATAACTCTCTTTCAAAAAGCGATCTAATAGCGAAAAGATGATCAATCCTTCCGCCGCCGCCACCGATGATCCAAATCTCGCCGCATCCTTTTTCTATTGCAAGCGAAAAAGCCAGTTCGGTATCGGTATAATCCTTGTCGCGCTCGTAACGAATCAGGCGCTCTTTCGCTACCTCAGAAAGCCGCGATTCATCATCAAGCGAATCAAAATCACCTACAGCCCAATCAGGTTTAACTCCGGCATCCTGCGCTGCCGCAAGCCCAGAATCGGCGGCAATTACAAGAGCGCCTTTCGCCTCAGTCTCAAGAAGTTGTTTTATAATTCGCGCCTCTGGAGCCTGAGCACCTGTAAAAATTATACCTAACAAGTTATTACCCTTTTTTCTCGCAGAGGCGCAAAGATCGCTAAGTTAATAACTTTGCGTCCTCTGCGTTCTTGGCGTCTTTGCAAGATTTCTTTGCATAATTAATGTAGTATACTTATCAAAGAAGGAAAAATCAATTGACAAAGAATATTGATCCTGTTTTAAAAGAAATTGCCGCGATTTTTAATAATGCCGGGAAAGAAATCTATCTTGTGGGTGGCGCCGTAAGAGATATGCTGATGGGAAAAAAAATACATGACTGGGATTTGGCGACAGACGCTTCTCCCGAAGAAGTTACCGCTGTAATGCGAAGCAATAAAGGCAAAGTGATTCCCACAGGTATCAAACACGGAACTGTCACCGTATTGTATAAAAATAAAAGTTGTGAAGTTACAACATTCAGAACAGAATCGGATTATTCAGACGGGCGCAGGCCCGATAAAGTTTCATACGCCGCAACCATAGAAGAAGATTTATCACGGCGCGATTTTACAATGAACGCCATCGCCCTTAGCCTTCCATCATGCAAAGTTGTCGATCCTTTCAACGGCGCGAAAGATATAAAATCGGAATTAATACGCTGTGTCGGGGAAGCCGCGCAAAGATTCAATGAAGACGGGCTTCGCCCGTTAAGAGCGGTACGATTCGCGTCTCAGTTGGGTTTTATAATTGAACAGGAAACATTAGACGCTATTCCCGGCGCGCTTTCGGTATGCGAAAAAGTTTCATGGGAAAGAGTACGGGATGAAATCGATAAAATTCTTGCATCTTCTCTTCCATCGCAGGGTTTTAACCTGATGCGCGAAACAGGTCTTTTAAAACTTTTTATTCCGGAGCTTGAGCGTTGTTTCGGCGTTGAACAAAAAGGTTTTCATGAATTTGACGTTTTCGGACATTCTCTGCTCGCCTGCGATTACGCGGCGGCGAATAATTTTTCGCGCGAGCTGCGTTTAGCCGCTCTTTTTCATGACATCGGCAAACCGGACGTACGCGCACTTGATAAGACAAGCGGCGTTTATACATTTTACCGCCACGAAGAAGTTTCGGCTGACATGAACAGGACGATAATGGAAAGATTAAAATATCCAAACGCTGTGATTGACAAGGTTTGTCATCTTGTAAAAGAACATATGTTTTTATACACCGACGAATGGTCAAACGCCGCTGTCCGCAGATTTATCGCCCGCATAGGAGAAGATAACCTTGATGATATTTACCGTCTTCGCCGCGCGGATATTTACGGCTTTTCAGGCAGAAATCCTGATTATCGTTCAATAGAAAAACTTGTAGACAGGGTAAATAAAATCTTAAAAGAAGGCAGCGCTTTTACAATTAAAAATCTCGCAATCGGCGGAAACGATTTAATGGCGGCGGGCATCCCCGGCGGCAAAATCTTAGGCGTTATTTTAAAAGAACTGCTGGAAACAGTTCTGGATGATCCGGCGCAAAACACACCCGAAAAATTACTAGAGATTGCAGGGAGAATTTTTAAGGAGAGGGGATAATTAAACATTTAGGAGGTTTAAAATGCGTTCTCTTGTAACTATTCAAAAAGTAAAATCAATCGCCGCTATACAGGATTCCGATTTTTTGGAACTTGCATGCATCATGGGCTGGCAATGCGTTGTAAAAAAAGGCGAGTTTAAGGAAGGAGACTTGGGCGTTTATTTTGAGGTTGACAGTTTTCTTCCTGTCGATGAGCGTTATGAATTTTTACGCGCCTCTTCCTTCCGCGACAATGTTGATAACGGGCAGGGTTTTAGAATAAAAACAATGAAAATGCGCGGACAGTTATCGCAGGGGCTTTTAATACCGTTGGATAAATTTCCGGAGCTGGCGGATTGCACCGAAGGAGCCGATGTAACAGAAAAATTAAACGTAAAAAAATGGTATATCCCCGAAACCGCCAACGCGGGAGGCTCGATCATAGGAGAGCGTCCTTACGGAATTCCGGCTTCCGATGAAATCCGCATACAATCCGCGCTTGAACTCTTGGAAGAGCTTAAAGGAAAGCCGTATTATATAACTACAAAAATGGACGGCACTTCCGGGATTGTCTATTATATCGACGAAAAGATCGGCTGCTGTTCCAGAAACAAGGAAATAAAAGACGAACAAGACGCGCTTTACTGGACGCCTGTTTACAAATACGGTTTAAAAGAAAAACTTGCGAAATACGGAAAGAACATTGTACTTACAGGAGAGATTTGCGGACCCGGTATACAGAGAAACAAACTGCGATTAGCCGAAATTGAATGGTATGTCTTTGACGTTAAAGACGGCGAATCAAACAGATACATGGCATATGACGATGCTGTAAAATTATGCGCGGAACTCGGCATTAAAACGGTTCCGCTGGAAGAGCGCGGCGAGGCGTTCGACTATTCTCTTGAAACCCTGCTTGAAAAAGCAAGAGGCAAATATCCAAGCGGTCTTGATAAAGAAGGCATCGTAGTGCGCGATTCAAATTCTCCAAAAGCGGTGTCGTTTAAAGTTTTGAATAACGACGCTCTTTTAAAAGAGAAGGATTAATTATTTATTAATAAACCGGCTCCGTTTAACTTTTCCCATGCGGCTTTGGCGGCTTCCTGCTCTGCGCTCTTTTTATTTCTGCCTGTTCCCTTTCCGTAGATTTCATCGCCTATTTTTACTTCCATCCAGAATGTGCGGTCGTGTTCAGGGCCGGAGCGTTTTGTTAAAATATATTCCGGATAACAGCGGAATTGCCTTTGGCAGTATTCCTGCAATATCGATTTGTAATCCTTGTAGTAATTAGTTCCGGTTACTTTTTCAATCTCCGGCTTTATACAGCGGCTGACAAAATCAAAAGCGGTTTTATAACCGCAGTCAAGATACAGGGCGCCGATTAACGCTTCCATCGCGTCGGCGAGAATCGCCTTTTTATTTCTTCCGCCGGATAATTCTTCGCCTTTGCCAAGAAGTAGAACCTGATCGATCTGAAGGCTGAGCGCAATATCCGAAAGGACATTCTCCGACACAACTACAGATTTTATTTTTGCCAGCTCCCCTTCGCTTTTTTCCAAAAAAGTTTCGTGCAGGAGCGTTGCGCATACGGCGCCCAGGATTGAATCGCCTAAAAACTCAAGGCGTTCATTGCTGGTTTTATTACCCGTTTCATTCGAAACAGACCTGTGCATAAATGAAAGATTTAAAAGATTTATATTTTTAAATTTAAAACCGGCGGCCTTTTGAAAAACCGCCAGTTTCGTCTTCCTTTCGGAACTGAGAACGTTTTTATGCTTGTTGAGATTTAATATAGTCGTACGCGTCCTTCACCGTTTCAAATTCATTGGCTTTATCATCGGGAATTTCTATGCCCATTTTTGCCTCAATAGCGTAGACCAGTTCATAGGTATCAAGGCTGTCAGCGCCAAGATCCTGACGGAATGATGATTCCATCTTAATTTTTTCTACATCGACTCCCAGCTTGTCCGCGATGAGTTTTTTAATTTCTTCAAACAACTGTGATTCTTCCATTTTTCTCCCCTTAAGTTATACTTTGGAATTCGGTACGATTACCTGCTTACCCCGGTAAAAGCCGCATTTTGGACAAACACGGTGCAAAAGAACCTTATTACCGCACGTACTGCAATCTATCATTGTAGGAGCGGTAAGTTTCATGTTAATGGACTGCCGACGGCTCGTCCTGGCTTTTGATGTTTTACCTCTTGGTACTGCCATAATCTAACCTCTTATTCTAATTTGTAATATTAGCAAAATCCATATTTAATGTCAAGACATTTTTATAGATATTGTCAATTTGAAATCTGTCAATATTAATATCTGACTATCGATCTCTTATCTTATCATACTTTTCTTTCAAGGCTTTGGCAACCAGCGGAGGCACCATTCCATGAAGATTCCCGTTAAAAGAAGCGAGTTCTTTAATCGACGAGGATCTAAGAACGAAAAATTCAGGGTCGGTTGTCATAAAAATCGTCTCAATTTGAGGGTCAAGGGTTCTGTTCATCATCGAAAGTTCGAATTCATAAGAGAAATCCTCTACTCCGCGAACCCCGCGAACAAGCAAATTGATGTTCGTTTTCTTTAAATAGTCCACAATTAAGTGGTCGCAGGTGGTAACGGTGACATTTTTACGGTCTGTTACCAGTTCACGGACCATGGAAGCCCGTTCTTCAGCCGAAAAAAGATACTTTTTTTGCCGGTTTTCAGCAACAATCACCACTAATTCGTCAAAAATAGACGCTGCGCGGCGGATTATGTTGATGTGCCCGGATGTGGGGGGGTCAAAAGAACCCGGAAATGCTGCCTTCCTGTTCATGGCTCAAGCATATAAAAAATTAATACGATAATCAAGAGAGTATAATATGGAAAATATTGACAAAAATGTAATTTTGATATACAGTAACAGTATGGGATTTAAGAAACTAATATCGGTTCTGTCTCTTTTTACGTTAATCGCAGCGGCGTTGTTTTTTTCCTTATCATGCAAAACCACATCTGAAGCGGTAAAAACAGATACCGGAACCGGGCAGACAACTGCGGCGGGTAATACCGCGCAGCAGGGCGATATTTTTGATCCCACAAAGATCTCACAGCAGTATTACGATACCACAAGAGATGAAGTACGCCGGTTCATCGAAGCTTTGAACAGAATAATCAGGGAAAGAAAATTCGAGGATTGGAAGGCGAATTTATCGTCTGAATATTTTGCAGAGATTTCCTCTGCGGAAAATCTTCGGAATTTATCAGAACAGCCCGCGATGAAGACCAGAAGAATTACATTAAAAACAGCTCAGGATTATTTTGATTATGTAGTCGTTCCTTCGAGAGCGAATCTGCGCGTTGACGATATAGAATTTATAAGCATGAACAGGGTAAAAGCGTTCACGAATACCAAGAACAGCGCGGGCGAAGATATAAGTCTTCGTCTGTATGATCTTGAAAAAATAAACGATTCGTGGACAATAATCAATTAAGGAGTATTAATATGTTTTCAATCAAACGTTTTTTCATTCTCTTAGTAGCGGCTATCGCGGTTGTTTCAACCATTTCCGCCCAGAACAGACAAAGAAGCGAAATGTCTGTTGAAGAGTCGTACTTGCAGGAATCAATCGAAATAATGATTATCAGGGAAACCGCAAGAGCCCACAGCAGGGAACAAAAATTAATAGCTCTGGATTATATCAGAGACGCTATCGATCGCGGAAACAAGAACGACGAAATCCGCGAAACTCTGGAATTTCTTTCAAGAGAAGGCAGAATGACACAGGCAAGGGAAAACGGCAGACTCGTTAACAATTATCCTGATGTCAGACGGCAGTCCGCAAAATTTCTGGGACAGATTGGCACGCCGGAAGCAAGAAAAAATCTTCTTGAAATGATTCAGTTTGAAAATGAGCCGATGGTTCTTCAGGAAGTTATTAAATCGCTCGGCGATATCGGCGCGAATGAGAATAACGAAACTGTCAATTACATAGCGTTTGTTATGAACCGCTTCGGCGCGACAAACCCCGACAATATAATGGCGGTCGCTACTATCGACGCGTTTGAGAAAATAGCCAGAAAAAATAATGGACTTAATTCACCTGACGCTGTAAGAGCGCTGGTTCTGATATCCGAAGGTTTGTATGTAACGCCTGTTAAAGAGCGGGCAAGGCAGTTATTAGCGGAACTGCGATCATACGGCGGCTGATCTTTAACGGAGAGCAATGATTTTTAATTTCCCTTTTTCCCGTAAGCGAAAAAAGGTGTATGCTCTTGTCGGAGAAAGCGGCACAGGAAAAAGTTTCAGGGCAATACTTGTCGCTCTCAAATATGGAATAGAATTAATTATTGACGACGGCCTCCTGATAAAGGATAACCGTATACTAGCCGGCCACTCAGCAAAGAAAGAAAACACATTCCTTGCCGCGGTTAAAGTTGCTCTTTTTGACGAGAAATCCCACAGAGACGATGTTGCGCGTAAACTGCAAAGCGAAAAATTTAAACGTATTTTGGTTTTAGGAACATCAGAAAAGATGGTAAATAAAATCGCAGCGCGCCTTCAACTCCCGCCGCCGTCAAAAATAATAAAAATTAACGATATATCAACTCAGGATGAAATTGATAAAGCGATAAGAACAAGGCGCATCGAAGGCAAACATGTCATCCCCGTCCCGAGTATCGAAGTAAAAAGAAGTTATCCAGGCATTTTTTACGACGCGATAAAAATTTTTAAACGGCGCGTAACCACTGAAGGAACTGGAAACGTCTCCGCGATAATCGGTCCTGTCCCCACAATGCATGAAAAATCCGTTGTGCGCCCCGAATACTCAAAACACGGAAGGGTGATTATTTCGGAAGGTGCGTTAAGCCAGATGGTTATCCACTGCGTTGACGAATACAATCACAATATAAAAATTAAAAAAATACTTGTTAAAGATGCGGAAATGGGTTACCGCCTTGTTATTACGATTGATGTGCCTTACGGCATCCAGCTCGGCGGCAATATCCATGAGATGCAGCAGTATGTTATAGACAATATTGAAAGATATACCGGTATCTTGATAGAAGAAATTAACATAATTATTGATAAAGTTACAGAATAATATTACTGCGCGGGAGAAGATTTTTTCCTTCTTCTGCGTCTTCGTTTTTTTGGAGTCCCTGTATCGCCTTCATGAACAGGCGCTTTGGGAAGGGAACGTTTTATTGTTATACCCTTTGAAGCAAGGAATTTTTTTACAGCGTATTCAAGTTCAAAACGCGGCGGATTCATGGGACGAACAAAGTCTCGCGCCGCTTTACAAATCTCTTTATAGTTTTCTATAGGTTCTGATTTCCATTCCTGAATAGTTTCAAGATAATCGATAAAAAGCGAGCTTATCGCCTGCCCTCTTTGATTTTGCGCGCCTTTTAAATCCGTCATTGTCTTCAGGTAATTTTTTTTAAAACCGGAGTTTTTCCGCAGAAGCTCCGCCGCGCGGGGTTGGAGGTAATTATAAAGCCCCATCTTATCAAGTA
Source organism: Treponema sp. (assembly GCA_009788065.1). Classification (GTDB taxonomy): domain Bacteria; phylum Spirochaetota; class Spirochaetia; order Treponematales; family Breznakiellaceae; genus WQXQ01. Next base: position 48,547 of record WQSF01000006.1, on the reverse strand, counting down.
AATCAACTATATCGCATGCCTTATCAGAATTGATTATCTTAAATATTTCTTCCGTAAGGCGCGATGGTGAGATTGACGTTAATAAATTGGATTGGCTTTGAATCTTCATTTTTAAATTAAAAGGTATGGAAAAATCCGTCATTGCCGCATATTTTACCGCGCGGATCATTCTTACAGGATCATCATTAAAAATGGCTGAGAGATTAATTATATTTTTAACCTGTTTATTTTTAATATCCTTCATGCCGCCGACATAATCCACGACAATCTGTTGTTCCGGATCATAAAACAACGCGTTCATTGTAAAATCGCGGCGGAGAACATCTTCGTCTATCGTTCCGAATGTATTGCTTGTATGTCCGTCTTTGGTGGAACGGAAGGTGGCAACTTCGAAAATTCTTTGCCCGAAATATACATGGACAAGGCGAAAGCGCCTTCCTATAATTCTTGAATTACGAAATATTTTTTTAATGCGTCCGGGGCTTGCCGAGCTTACAATGTCAAAATCTTTTGGTTTTTTTCCGAGTATTAAATCCCGGACTGCGCCGCCCACGATATAAGAATCGAATCCGGCGCCTTTCAATTTTTTTATAATACCGACAGCTTCGCTGTCTACATCGGTAAAATTAATTCCATGCTCATCGCAGGTATAAATAATCGCTTTTTTTACAAGTTTGCCGTCTTCTGCGGCGGAATATCTGTATCTCATTCACATGTTAAGCACTTATATGCTTACATATCCATGACAGAAGGTTATCCTGCACCTCTTCACGGTTGGTTTCATTCAATGTCTCATGCCTGGCGCCAGGATACAGCACAAACTCGCAATCATTTATTCCCACATTCCGGTAAGCATTAACCAGAGCTGTGGGCGATTTACCCATATCTCCGACGGGATCTTCGCTTCCTGAAAAAACATACACCGGTAAAGAACGGTCTATCCTTGCCAACGCGTCAGAGCGGTGAATGTTATAAAGCAATTTTACAAGGTCTCTGTAAAAACCCGAAGAACAATTAAATCCGCATAACGGATCGGAAATGTATTTATCAACTTCATTCTCGTCGCGGCTTAGCCAGTCAAACACCGTGCGGTTCGGTTTAAAAGGCTTATTGTAAGCTCCGTCCGCCATCGACTTAGCGGCGCGGGAATTTTTTCTTTGCCCTGTCAGCGCGGCTATTATTATCATTAAAGGGACTCCCGCTTTAACCATAAAATCACCGGGCCCTTTGGTTCCCGATAAAATACATCCGTTTATTATTAAATCGTCTGAATATTCGATGTAATTTTGCGCTATAAAAGATCCCCATGAGTGTCCTAAAAGAAAAAGTGGTATCTTCGCTCTAATCTTGCTAATTTCCATATTAATTGAATGAATATCGGCAGTAACGCGGACAATACTGTCAGCGTCGCCGCAATGCCCAAGAAGCCCGCCTTTTCCGGGATCGTTTAACCCAAGATCGGCGGTTTTACCGTGCCCGCGCTGATCGGCCGCCCATATTTCTATTCCGGCTTGCGTAAGTTTTTCCGCAAGTCTTTTATAACGAAGAGCGTGTTCCGCCATGCCGTGGATTATATGAAGTATGGCTTTTGGCGGTTCATGTTCGGGAGACCAGCGGTACAGGTACAGCTTGGTTCCGTCATGGGTCTGGAAATAGGCCTCAGTTTGAACCATAGGTTATTCTAACCTTTTTCCGGGTTTGTGGCAATGCCCATTTAAAACTGTAAAAAATATTTTAGCATTTTCCTGCGTATTTTAATACTTTCATCACGATCCGGATTAAATGTGTCAAAGCAGTGCCTTAGTTTTCGTTCCTCTCCCTTCATGAACAAGAAAAAATGTTCTAAATTGTTTTCTTTTAAAATATCAACAATATGAAACGACATAAAATTAAGATTATCATCGGAATTGCTTATTACAAATACAGGCGGAAATAATTTTACTTCTGGCAAATCTTTTATTATCAGATTTTTATAATATTCCTGTTTTTTATATCCTTTTTCGTATATCGCCCATCTAAAACCCCGCCACTTTATTGTCTTACGCGCCATTTCAATATAACTGCAATTAACCGCCAAAGCTTTTATTTTTATATTCGGCTTATTCACATTAAAAACATTTTGCAGTCTTTCGCTTTCAGAAACAAGAGCGGTAATTGCCGCTAAAAAACCGCCGGCTGAATGACCGATAAGATACACCTTACCGGCGTCTGCCGGATATTGCCCGATATTGTTTCCGATCCAATCCAACGCATTAATAACATCCGGTATCTGTCCCGGAACTTTAATGCCTTCTGTTACAAGCCGGTAATTAATGTTAAATACGATAAAACCGTCTCTTACTATATTGTAACAATATTGTTTTATATTTTCTTTATTTTCGCAAATAAATCCGCCTCCATGAATATTTACAACTACAGGAAAGGGACCTTCCATATCGTCAGGATAATATATATCCAGTAAATGCCCTCTATGCCCGCTGTCAGTATAAGGAATATCTGTTATTGCGGTAATATTTCCAGGCAATGTTCTTGCCGACAGTATACGATGATGCTGTGCGTCTTCTTTTTCGCGGTAATTTTTAAGAAAGTTATCTCTCATGGTCGTGCATGATGTTAATATTAATCCTGTGACTGTAATAAAAAAAATAAAATTATTTATTTTCATGTTAATATTATATAATAAATTTGCAGTTTCATATACAGTTAATTACTTTTTAAAAACAGCCAGACTTTCGATATGCGCGGTTTGCGGGTAAAAATCAAAAAATTTTAACTCTTTTAGCTGATATCCGCCATTAATTAAAACTTTTGAATCCCGCGCGAGGGCCGCAGGATCGCAAGAAACATACGCAAGCGCAGGCGGACCGTTTTGCGCCAGGACAGCGGCAAGTTTAGGCGCAAGCCCCGCTCTCGGCGGATCAGCCACAGCGAAACCAAAAGCGCCTGCGCAGCTCAGCAGATTTTTTTGCCATTCTGTATCGCGCAATGCAAAAAATTCGGCGTTAATGCCTCTTAAATTTTCACGCGCCAGACTGACGGCTATTTTATTCTCCTCCGCAAGAACAATCTTTGGAAACATATCGCCAAGAAAAAGGGCAAAAGTGCCCGCGCCGCTGTATAAATCCGCCGCTGGTAAAGCGCGTTCCGCGCCTTCTGCGATTTTTTGCAATTCCATAATCAATTTTTCCAGCATAAAACAATTGCTTTGAAAAAACACGCCTGCGTCTATTGTTAATTTTTTATCAAGCAGTTTTATTTTCTCTCTTTGAACACCGCCTTCATTCAAAAACACATTGTCTTTAAAAAACACCGTAAAACGATCTTTCTCTACAGGTAAAGTAATCCGTTTATCATCATCCGCCGCGCCTTTAGCGTTTCCGCTTGAACTCGATTGTAGTAGTTCTCTTATCCCATGAACCGCAATGGGACAGTCAGAAACCGCTATAATTTCACCGCTGCGCCTGCCCATCAATCCAAATTTTAAATCATGTTCGCTCTTTGCCTTCTGCCTTAGACAATGAAACTGCATCCTGTTGCGGTATGTATAAGGCGGCGAAGCAAATACTTCAGGCTCAGGCGCGTCAATCCGCCCAATCCTTAAAAACATTTCTTTTAAAATGGAAACCTTGGAATCAAGCTGCGCTTTATAATCAATATGCTGAAGGGAACACCCGCCGCATCTGCCGTAAAAAGCGCAGACGGGATTCAGGCGAACCGGTGAAGGATCAATAATTTCCAGCAGTTCCGCTCTCGCCCACGTGTTATGCTCTTGTGTAATACGGCATAGAACAGTTTCATCGGGCGCTCCCATTTCTATAAAAACAGGTTTACCTTCGAAACGCCCTAGAGCGTCGCCGCTTGAAGTAATATTTTCCAGTTGTAATTTGAAGACATCTCCAACTGCCATAATTACTTATATCACAGTTAAAAAAATAAATCTTATAATGTGGTATAATTAAACCAATGCGTCAAATTAACAAAATGTGCGTATTATTCTTCGTCGCCGTATCCGCGGTGTTTGCTCAAAGCGATGTTCGCGAACAAGGTTTGGTAACAAATGATCCGCTGTGGCGGCAGGCGCTCGGCGGCGCTGTTGTATCATTGCCTTCAGTTCAGGCGCAGTCCGCAGTCGTTGCTCTCGACGGAGGAAATATCCGCGCGTATTCTACCGCCGGCACTTCAATGTGGAATTATTCGGCAAGAGGAAAGATAAGCCCGTATGTATCCCGCTCGCGGGAGGGCACGTCGTACATCGCCAGGACAACCGGAACATTAATCGCAGTAAACCGTGCGGGACGCGAATTGTGGCGGCGGGAGATCGGCGGCGCGTTAAGCGCCCGCGTAGTAATCGGGTGGGACGGCAGATTATTCGCGCCTGCCGATAAAAAAATATTATGTTTTACAGCTTCGGGAAACCTGCTGTGGACGCAAACATTCGAAACATCATTTTTAATCGAGCCGAAACTTGATCTGAACGGCGGAATATTATTCGCTCTTGAAAACATGGTTATCTGCCGCGTCGATCCTTTTGGAAATGTCAGCAGATGGACAATATCAAACACACCTGCTTTCATAGTATCGATAGAACAGAAAAATATTTTAGTTGTATATAAAGACGGCGCAATGGAAATTCTTGGCGCCGCCGAAGAATGGTTTATTTCCGCGCAAAGCGATGTTCATGTGTCTCTATTGCCAAAACTGCCGTCCAATCCGCTTGCGGCAACAGGAAAGGGAAACAATATAGCGGCAGTCATGAATGACGGAAGAATAGTATTTTTATCCGCGAATGAAAAAAAAATCCTTTGGACCGGCAGCACTCACATAAGAGAAATGGCTGGTTCGGGTAACAGTCCCGACATAGAAGCGGAAATGTTTTTTGATGAAAGAGGAATTTATATCCTTTCCAGAAACGGCGCGTCATGCTTTTCACCTGACGGCAAAAGACTCTGGTTTACATTCCTGCAGAACGCGGCGTCAATACCGGCTTTTGGAAACGACGGAGTGTTGTATTCAGGCGGAATTGACTGGATACTTTACGCATATAAAATAGAAGATCGCGTTCTGCGAGAAGAAAATTCTCTTTACGGACCGAAACCGCAGGGGTCTTACGGAATGGGGCGTCCACGGGCTTCCGACGCTCTTGAAATTCCTTATAATTTGCAGGAAAGAAGAGCGAAACTTGATCAGATTTCCAAAGCGATAAACCGCGGCGCGGTCGGGGAAAACGAATCTGAGTGGACATCATTTTTACTGACGGTTTCAGCAGGAAGGGAGCATATACAAATGCGGCTTAACGCCATTTGTCTTCTTGGAAAAATTGGTTCTCTGGAAACAATCCCGTGGCTGGTAAATATTTTTAAAACAGATAACGAGCCGATTATCAGAGCCGCAGCAATAACAGCTATCGGAGATATTGGAGTAGATCCACAAGGCTCCGCGCTTCAAACATTTTTTCATTTATTAGTTTTTGATATCACAGTAAAAGACGAACATATATTAACCGCGATTGCGTCAGCAACAGGCGCTTTATGCCGTTTTTCAGGACCACCTCTCAGCGAACTTGGAATAAAAATTTTAAATATGCTTACTCAGCCGCATCAGCCGCAGATTGCAAGAAGACAAGCTAATAAAGAACTAGCGTCGCTCAGATAGCGGATAATTTTTATCTGTCTCATGGTTTATACACATTATGAATTTTTTCTTTTCCTGGAAGACGGTAAATATCAAAATCTTCATCAAGGCTGACTATTTCTCTGATGCCGGTTTTTTCTGCGGCAACAACCAGACTCGCGTCAGCAAAATCCATTGGAAGGTCTTTATATTTTCTTGTTAGTTCTATAATACGAGGCAAATCATGTTGATTAATATCACAGACAATTACTCCATGATAAATCGCCCATTCTAAAAAGTCACATTGAGTCTCAACGCTAAATTTTAAAAAATGAGAAACCTCAGCAAAAACGGCAAGAGTACATATGAAACAATACTTGTATTCTGTAAAAAAAGATCTGATTTTTTTATGATGGCTGTCATCAGCGTCAAACAGAGCAATAAGAGGACCTGCGTCAATAAGAATTCTGTCTTGCAACAAGATACTCCCTAAAGCGTTGTTTATACGTTGTTGAAAGATCCCCTATACCTGAACCGTACTTGCCGAAATACGGTAAGCCCAGAGTATAGGAATCCATCTCATGTTCTTCTTTGTCGAAAAGCATATTCAGAGCCTCGATTATTACCTCTGATTTTGTCATGTTTTTATGCTTTGAAAGCGTGACAAGCTTGTTCCTTATATCCAAGGGAAGCCTTGCGGTGGTAATAACCTCATTTTTTATACGACTTTTTTTATCTAATAATTGAACACTCATATTACAGATTGTAATACGGTATTATCAAATTGTCAAGCGGTTTTTAAAATTTGTGAATTTTGTTTTCTATTCCCAAATTCATAAAAATGTACTATAATACTACATCAGGAGTTATCATGAAAATGTCAAAATACAGGGTATTAATAGCCGCTTTTATCTTAATTACAGTTACAATTACAGGTTTCGCGCAGGTTAACCGTGATGAATTACAGGATCTTCCTCCTGTCGTATTCATTAATTATGAAGGCCCTCATGCAAGACTTGATACCAGAGAAGAAATCCGTCAAATCGGCGTTGTTATGGGTAATGTGATTTCGGAAAGAGAAAGAGGCAACGCTTCCACTCTGGCGGCAATGTCGGAAGAGCAAAAAAAGACATATTCCTATAAATTTGAAGCCGGCGCTGTTAACAGATATTATGTTATTCATTGTGTTTCAGGCCCGGAAGGTAATAAAATCGACGCGGACATTATGGGGCTTGGCGTAGACACAAGCGTAGACCATATACGCAACTTGCGCGTAATCATTCAAGGTTATCTGCAGGCAGCGTACAGTTACTCTGAAAGAGACGCGGCGCTCCTTGCGGAATACATAACAATTTACAACGCCGTATACCGCGGTAATTGGGATTATTTTGGTGAACGTTATAAAAATCAGGTTATGAGTAATCTGACAAGTGATAAAGTAGGTCTTTCAATCCGCTACGACGAATGGCCGGGAAGAACATTAATTGTAATTCCCCTTGGGCGCGGCGGTTTAAGTTCAATCGATACAAGCACTATTTCCGACTCAAGAGTTATCGAGGAAATGCGCAAAGAGGACGATCAGGGTATTCCGCAAAGGCAGGGAATGGTCAATCTGATGGAACGCGAAGCAGCGCAAGCTGAAAGACAGGCGCAAAGAGAAAGTCAGGAAATCAGACAGGAAGAAAGACAAATAGCCAGCGAAAGACAGCAGGTTGCGCAGGAAAGACAGAGAGCCGAAGAATCAGGCGATGCAAATGCGCAGGCGCAAGCTGCAAAGAAAGAAGATGAACTTAACAAACGCGAAGAGGCTCTTGACCAGCGGCGTGAAGAGGCGCAGAAACTTCAGGAATTCGCCGAACAAAAATCGGACGAAGCTCAAGCGCAGCGCCAGGAGATTGCAAGAGATCAACAGGCCGCTATTGCGCAGGAACCGGCAGGCGGCGTCTTCGGTATATCTATAGAAAAAACAACTCCTACTTACATGGGAAGATTAATTCGTTTTAATCCGGCGGACGGAAAAGAAATCAGAAGGTCTCCTTTGAATTCAGTTCACACAAGAACGGTAACAATTATCGGCGGAAGAATTCTCGCCATTGCGGGAGAGAATACAGGTCAGGGAGCTGTGCGCCTCATTGAACTAAACCAGACCAGTCTGGAAATGGCGAGACAAGGCGCGGATGATATTTTAGCAGGAAGCCTTTTATGGGTTAACGGAAATGATCTTTATGCGATAACTACCGATCTTTCCACAAAGGAATGCTACCTTGGGCGCTTTAATACAAATCTTGAACTGCAGGCGAAGTCTACTGTTAAAGTGCATACCGGAGCTTCGGTAACAATCCAGCAGGGAAAACTTCTAACGCAAAATACAGACGGCACTCCGTTAATATTAAATCCGGGAGATTTAACCAGTATTGTATTTTAATTATTAACTGTAGATATGTTCAAAGCCGTGGAGCAAATCCACGGCTTTTTCTTTACATGTTCCGCAAACTGTTCCAATTTTTGTCGCCTGCTGAAGCTGTTCCCAGTTTCTGGCTCCGTTGTGAAAAGCGGTTTCGATATCCTTATCAGTTATTCCGAGACAATGGCAGATAACAACAGTCTCCTCGACAAAAAGCCCCTGCCTGCCTGTTTTAGAAAGATAATCATCGATTGCCGCGCGAAGCGCTTTATCGCCAAGAACCGAACAGTGTATTTTAAAACTCGGAAGCCCTCCCAGTTTTGCGACAAGGTCTTCGGGTTTTATTTTATAAGCGTCTTCGATCTTCATTCCTATAATAGTTTCGGAAAGCATGCTGGTACTTGCTATCGCGCTTGCGCAGCCGTAAGTTTTCCAGCGCACATCGGTAATAACATCATCTTTAATTTTTAAAAGCATCAGCATCTGGTCTCCGCATTTAATGTTGCCGGTCTGCCCCCTTGAGTCAGGCGCAAAGCTCGCTTCGTCTTCGAGAAGCACATTACGCGGGTTTGAAAAATGATCTTTAACAGTATCTGAATAAAGCCAGTCTGACATAACTCTCTCCAATTTAACAATCTGATAATGTTGACATTGACCTCAGCCGCGCGATTATAGGCGGAAGTGTTTCTATTATATAATTAATATCGCTTTCTGTAATACCCCACCCCAGGCTGAACCGTATCGAACCGTGCGCAAGCTCAGGCCCTACCCCTGTCGCCATAAGCACATGAGAAGGCTCAAGACTTCCTGACGCGCAGGCGGAACCTGTAGACGCTTCAATTCCCTGTAAATCCATAGAAAGAAGAATCGATTCACCTTCAGCTCCTGGGAAAGAAACATTAAGCGTATTTGGAAGAACATCAACAGGATGTCCGTTTATTTTGATATGCGGAATTTTATCGCAAAGCCCGGCGCGCAGTCTGTCGCGCAATGAGGCAATCTCGCTACCGTATCTTAACACTTCGCCTGCGGAAAGTTCCGCCGCTTTCCCGAAACCTAAGATACCGGTGTTATTGTAGGTTCCGGCTCTTAATCCGTCCTCCTGATGTCCGCCGACCACCAGCGGAAACAGCGCAGCGCCTTTTTTTACATAAAGCGCACCCACCCCCTTGGGACCGTAGATCTTATGCGCAGAAATTGTTATATAGTCAGCGTTTAGCTCTTCTGCATTGAGAGGTATTTTACCGACAGCCTGCACAGCGTCTATATGCATGAAAGCGCCCGCGCCTTTGACAAGCGCGGTTATTTTTTGAATATCCTGTACAGTGCCAATCTCGTTATTAGCCGCCATTACAGAAACAAAAAGTGTTTTTTCGTTTAACGTTTTTTCCAATACGTCCATTTTTAGTTTGCCGTATTCATCGACAGGTAGAATCGTTACCTTAAAACCGGCTTTTTTTAGATTTAACGCGGAGTTCATTACGCACGGGTGCTCGATTGCTGATGTAATAAATTCATCGCGGGCAGAAGATGCAGAATCTATAAGAGCGCGCATTGTTTGAAAGACCGTATTATTAGCTTCAGAGCCGCCTGAAGTAAACACAATTGTACCGTTTTTTGCTCCTATAAGATTTTTAATCGAGTCTCTTGCCTGCTCTACCCTGGCATGAGCGAACCTTCCTGAAGCATGCATACTTGATGCATTACCGAATATATCCAAATCTTCTATCATCGCGGATTTTACTTCCGGTCTTAGGGGGGTGGTCGCGTTGTAATCGATATACACTTTTCTCATTTTTTATAATGATAGCGGTTTTTTTAAGAAAAATCAAAGGTGTTTAAGGAAGTGTATGCTTAATGATGGAAAACCACGTCGAATGTCGCCGATGTGTCTTTTCGCTCCCGCCCTTGTTTTCAATTTATTGGAACATACGCTATAAAATAACGATTAATGATATTTTAATTAATTATTTTTATCCCGAAGTTCTTTTTTAACCTCATCCAGCCTTTTATTTAAAGTAGCAATCGTCCTCTCAAGGCGAAGTTTTTCTTTCTCCAGTATGGCGACAGGATCAATGTCTTCCTTATCCTTATTGCGTACCTGAACCTTAACGCTGTCAGGGCTCTTGCCTTTAATTAAAGCGGTTTCGGCGGCTTTGCGATCGCCGCCGTCGCGGATACCGGCAAGGAAGCGCATATTATCGGCTCCGACTTCCGCCGCGATGTCATATTCAAACATTTTCATTGCCGTATTGGCGGCGGCTCTGGGGATGCGCAACATTCTGTCAACATAGTCTTCAAAACGCACGCCAATACCGGTGCAAAGATCGTGCGCTTTTATCAGATGTTTTCCCATTTCCTTGACAAGCTCTCCGTTGTTTTTTAAATACTTATTGCGTATAACTTCCGTCAGTTTTAAAAGTTCAGGAGAAACCGCAAACACATCGCTGTAGATTTTTTTCTTTTCGGCTTTTTCAAGAAGTCCGTGAAATATCGCCCAAAACTCGGGGTTGTGCGCTCTCGGAGAAAGAGTGCCGCCTCTTGAGCAGGCATGAAGATGATGCGCGTATTCGTGTATCGCCGTATAGAGCAGCAGATTCTGACCTGCGTCATCTTCTTGAAAATTTCGGTTGTGAATAATAATTTCACGGGAAGCAGGTTTGTAAAGGCCGTTTACCTTTTTGCTTTTCTTGCCGGAAAAAACAAGCGAGAATTCCAGCGGCGCGTCTTCGATTGCTAATAATTTTTGTTTTACTTTATCCTGATTCATATTTGCTCCTTTTAAACTGTATCCAGAATTTTTTCCATAGCAAGCGCGGCGGCGGCGACACAGGCTGTTTCCGTGCGAAGAGCGCGGTCTCCGATGGACAAGCGTAAAAATCCTGCCTGTTCAAACATTTCACGCTCTCTGTCCGACCATCCTCTCTCGGGACCTACCGCGATTACAGCAGGGCGGCTTGAAGGAGTCAGGTTAAAAAAAGACCCTTCCGCTCTTACATTGTCCATTGCAAGAAGGAGCGGGATGCGGGACGCGCACATATCGGTTTTTTCCCAGTGGCGTTCTTTTAACCAGACGCCGAGATTTTCATAAACGTTTAAAGACGGAATCATAGTGTCGCGGGATTGGACGGCGCCTTCTACAAGAGCGGCATGGGAGCCGCCGTCCATTAAAAGTTTTGTGTCCCTGTAGCTTTTTTCACCCATGTCAGTTCCAGTAAGATCGATTGCCGATACTCCGATATTGGACAGATCCCTGAAAATTCGCCTAAGCTGGATTGGGCGCACAAATGAAACTACCATCCTTAAACGCAGGCGCGGCGCAGGCGGCTCGGTTGCTGTAATGGTGACAAATATCGAACCGTCAATATTGATCTTTTCAATCCTGCCCGTTCCGCGCATCCCGCCGAGGATACCGGCTTCGAATTCTTCACCGGGTTTTTTATGTAAAACTTTTAAAAGATGAATTGTTCTTGCATCGCGCCTTGAAAGATTGCGTCCCAATTCATGTTCTTCAAATAAAATAATATTCACCGTAAAAGTATATCAAATTATCAATATCTTGACAAAACCTTGTAAAGATATAAAGAATTCTCAGATGGCAAAAATCGGCGGATTCAAAAATATTATCCTGGAAACACTTATAATACCTGTTTTTATATTAATTATTACATCGTGCGCCGTCAGTTCAAACGTATACAAAGAAATGGACAACGCGGTAAAAGAAACCGATTTTGAATCGGCAATAAACGCGATAAGAAAGGGGCAGGAAGGAAGAAGAGCCGCTTATTCGGAAAGAAACGCGATTTTGCTGTTCCTTGACAAAGGGCTTCTTGAACATTACGCCGGAAATTACGCCGCTTCATCGAAGGACCTTCAAACTGCGGAAAAATTAATCGAAGAAGCCTACACAAAAAGTATTTCGGAAAGTTTTTTTTCTTATATCATTAATGACTACACAAAGGAATACCCGGGCGAAGATTTTGAAGATATTTATATAAATGTTTTTAACGCTTTGAATTATTATCACAGAGGCGATTTGGAAGGCGCTCTTGTTGAAATACGAAAATTAAGCATGTCAAGCGGAAAATTAGATATGCTTTCACGAAAATATGAATATACAGATCCAAAAAGCGGAGCTTCTCTGAATGAAATGGCGAAAAATGAAACAGGCATCAGGCAGTTGCCTGATACAAAAACTGTTAAATTTTCAAACTCGGCTCTTGCGCGTTTTTTAGGCGCTCTGTTTTATCTTGGCGAAGGTAACACCGACGCGGTGCGTATTGAATTAGAACAGCTTTACCGCGCTTATTCAACAAACAGTAACATTTACAAAGGACAGGTGCCGGCAGCGGTAAAAGAGATTCAAAATGTACCAGGCGGCATGGCAAGACTTAACATTATTAGTTTTACAGGGCTGTCTCCGGTTAAAGAAGAGCAGCTTATTATTCATTACCTGCCGTTTCGCCACCCTGTCCTTCAAATTGCGGCGTTTAAACTTCCTGTACTGGTTCAAAGGCCTGCCGGAATTACAAGGGTGGAAGCTGTTATAAATAACAACAGAAGATTCGATCTTGAACTGCTGGAAGATATGGGCTCTGTTGTCAGGGAAACGTACAATGCCCGTTTTTCAAATATTCTGTTAAAAACATACATCCGTACAATCATCAAATATTCTGTCGCGGATATCGCGGCAATGGAAGCTGTCAGGAGGCAGGATTCATTAACCGGATTAATGGTTTCTATTGCCGCGAGAACCGCTATGGATTCTTCGGAAAGAGCGGATATAAGAATGTCCCGCTATCTTCCCGACAAAGCATATGTAGGCGGTATAAATCTTGACCCTGGCGCCTATTCTGTTATAATAAATTACTACAGCGGAAACCGTATTGTATCAAATGCAATATACAATGATGTTATTGTAAATAAAAACGGATTAAACCTGATACAGTCCGTAAAATTGAGATAGGAGAAATCGACGTGAAAAATATTATTTTTACATTAAGCGTTCTTTTATTATTATCCTCATGCTCCACAAGCGTAAAAAGAATTGAATCCGGCACTCAAGGGGATTTAAGCGGCAACTGGAATGCCAAAGATGTGCAAATCGTCTGCGAAGCGTTAATAGCGGACTGTCTTTCCAGCGCGAGGGTGGATCAGGAGATCAGGGCAAGAAAAAACAAACCTGTCGTTATTGTCGGAAGATTCAAAAATGAAAGCGGCGAACAAATTGATACGGCGATTATCACCGCTATAATGGAAACTGTCATTTTTAATTCCGGTAAAATGGATTTCGTCGCTGCTGGCGATACAAGAGCTGACATTCGCGCAGAAAGACAGGAACAGCAGGGTAACGCAAGCGAAGAGACTACCGCCGCTCTTGGAAAGGAAATCGGCGCGAATTATATGCTGACAGGTTCCGTAAGAATTATTGTTGACAGAGAGGAAAATAAAAGCGTAAGAACTTATTTTGTGTCGGCGGAACTTACAAACATCGAAACAAACGCTAGAATTTGGCTTGGTCATAATAATGAAATTACAAAGGTTGTTATTAGACCAAAAAACAAGCTTTAATTAAGGCAGTATTTCAAAAACAGAAGTCTGCCCCGGAAGTGTTTTCATCTTTGATCCGTCCAGATTTATTTTTTCCCGTACATTGTCAGAAATAAGCGCTCTTGCGCGCCATCTTACGGTTTTTAACACAAGGTTTCTGGCGTGTACAGCAGGCTGTCCGCTTACGGTAAACCCTGTTTCAGGCGACCATGAAAATGAACAAAGCCCGTAATCTATTCCGAAACGCCATGCAATTTTTTCATTTTTTAATATTTGTCTTACAAGAAGACACGCTTTATCCGAAGGATGGTAACTTTTTGCAAGCGGCTGTCCGTCGTCTGTCCATTTATAAGTTGTTAATTTAGGTTGGATTTCAAGAGGAGAGCCGAAACAGGCGAGTATTGTATCTCCTTCATAACCAGCGATAACGGCGCCCGAATTAAATAATATCTTTTTTGCAAGCGTATAAAAAGCTCTTTTCATCTTTCCGGCTTCTTTGGAACTATCCTTCTCTTCCTTATTAAAAATTCCGGTGTCCTTAATCGCGATAATTGCGGCGTAAGTCGCATTTACTTCCGACAGACCGGGTCTTCCCCAGTTAATAAGTTTTCTGAGATGATCTTTGGAAACCGCCGTTCTGTAAGCGGCGCGGAAACTGCGCGCTCTGTAACTCAGGTACAAACTCTTACTGAAAAACAGCGCAAGACAGGCGGCAAGAGACGAGCCAAGAGCGATTAAAGGATCGATCCAATACGAGAAAAAAATAAAAAAAACGCCGCACAAAGCCGCACAAAGAAAACATGAGAATATTCCAGCAATCAAAATAATAACAGGGCGCAGAAAAACAAGTATAACCAATATCACCAAAGACGCGGCGATTGCGAATAAAAGCGCGTAAACTTCATCAAAAGGTTTTATATGATTTCCTGTTATTAAAGAATTGGCAAGAATGGCATTATACTGCGCGTTTATACGCGGACCTATAATGCAAAGCGACATTGGAAGCTCTTTTTTAAAATATGAATGGCATGAAGACAATTCGCCGTACGCGTCATTAAACATCATAAACACTTCTATTAACTCATTCTTTGCGTTGATAAGGAACGCAAGCTCTTCTTTGTTAGATGAATCCGTATCGGCGATTATTTCTTCGTATCTGCTTATTAAATCCTCTTCCATGGTACTGTTAAAAAACGCTTCAAGGCTTCTGAAATAATTGTTACGCGCCGATATCCACGCGTAACGGTTATCAACGCTTGGAGTCTTTAAAAGTTCATCCAGAAGAGTTTGCGCGTATTCGCCGAGGAAAAGCGGAATTTGATCGGGCGGTATATCAGAAAATATTTTTAATTCGTTTGCCAAAGCCAGCGCTTCAAGCATGGCGTTGGAGGAATCTTCGTACATTCTGAAAAGATCGATATTTACACTGCGGAAACCGGCATTCCACGGAGAGATAATATTACTTTCGCTGTCAAGAGTTAAATCCAAATCTTTGCCGTCATGGCTTCTAAGCCATAATATTTTCTTTCTTCCTGAAGTTTCGATCCTTGAAACGGTGTAACGGTGTTTCAGATTTGCGTATACGGGATGTTCAATATTATTCTCAGAATCGATGGGCTTCGCCCGCCTGAGCTTTCCGTCCTTATCAAGCTGCGGTTTTGTATACCCGTCAATATAATTGCCGAAAACCGATACGGAGCGCAGCAGGTCTTCGTCCCTGTCGATTAAAGTAGTAATAAGACGATCCCTGCCCTGTTCCGCCGATTCTACAACCTGCTCAACATAAACAGGCGCATCCAGAGGCGTTACATACCCCATCCTGATGCCTTCAAACAAATTGCGGATGTTCGCGCCCACAAGATTGTATTCATCGGTAAACCGGCGGCGGACATCCGCTTCGGTTAAAGTAATCGGAGTTGCCGAAGGGGAAAGCCTGCCTGACAGAATCAGATTTGACGCTTCCATTTCTGTAAGAGTCATAAGAACTGTGTAAAAATCGCTTCCTTCGATATATTCGTCTGTCTCGATAACAAAAATTTCGTTTGATACGGCGTTTTTTTTATATTTTATAAGAAAATCATAATGCGCTCCGAGCCTTGGACCTGACAACAGATAACTCAGCAAAAAAGCCGCTCCAACGACGAAAATAAGACTGCCGAGAAACATTAAAAGCGAAATCTTAAATGAAACGCGCGCGGGCATATTTAAATTTAAGCTAATATGTTAAAATATACAAGACTTATAAAAGAATTAGGAGATAAAAATGGCAAAAGCGTTTATGGACGAGAATTTTTTACTGGAAACAGAAACTGCGCGCGTTTTATACAACGCGCTAAAGGATGAGCCTGTCCATGATTACCACTGCCACCTTATCCCCTCCCAAATAGCCGAAAACAGGCGGATGCCCGATTTAACAGACGCGTGGCTTTCCGGGGATCATTATAAGTGGCGTATGATGCGCGCGATGGGTATAGACGAAAAATACATTACAGGCGACGCAGACGGTTATGAAAAATATCTTGCATGGGCGCGTACCGTGGAAAATTTAATAGGAAACCCGCTGTACCATTGGACGCATCTGGAATTAAAACGCTACTTTGGAATAGACGAGCCGCTTACTGAAAAAAGCGCTCCGTCAATCTGGGAGAAGGCAAACGCACTGCTTCAAACGCCGCAACTGTCAGTTAAAGGAATTTTTAATAAATTTAATATCTATGCAGTAGGTACAACCGATGATCCTGTCGATACGCTTGAACACCACCGCGCGATTGCCGAAGGAACCGCCGCAATCGGAAAAATAAATACAAAGGTAATTCCGTCGTTTAGACCGGACAGAGCTTTGGAATTAAATTCGGCGGCTTTTCCTGAATATATAGAACAGCTTTCCGCCGCCGGCAGGTTAAAAATAAAAACGCCTGATGACGTTCTTGCCGCGCTTGATAATTGCCTTGATTTTTTCATCTCCCTCGGATGCCGAGCTTCGGATCACGGACTTGAATACACGCCGTATCTTGACGCTCCGTTAGGATTTGTAAAAACAGCCTTCAAGAAAGCACTCTCTAAAAAAACAGTATCGCAGGAAGAAAATGACGCTTATAAAACGTATATGCTCACTTATCTTGCTTCGCTTTACGCTCAGCGCGGCATTGTAATGCAGCTCCATTTAAATGTTATCCGTAATGTAAATACAAAAATGCTGTTCCAAAAAGGCGTTAATACAGGCTTTGACGCTGTAAACGACGCAAAAACAAGCGGAAATCTTGCCGCTCTTTTGGATTTAATGGATTTAGAATGTGAAGAAACAGGTCTTCCAAAAACCGTTCTTTACTCGCTGAACCCCGGAGACTACTACCCGATGGCGACAATAATGGGCGGTTTTCAAAGCGCGGGCTGCGCCGGGAAAATTCAACTGGGTTCCGCTTGGTGGTTCTGCGACCACAAGGACGGCATGGAAGAGCAGATGCGCGTTCTTGCAAATTTGGGGTGTCTGCCTGCCTTTATCGGGATGCTGACCGACAGCCGCAGTTTCCTTTCGTATCCAAGACATGAATATTTCAGGCGTATTATGTGTAATCTTCTCGGGAAATGGATAGAAAACGGCGAATATCCGGCAGAAATGGATAAATTAGAAAATATAGCGAAAAATATAGCGTTTGGGAACGCAAAAAGATATTTCGGTTGAAATTTAATTTATTATATTCCGCCATTTCTTAAGAAATATAATCATTTATTAATAAAAAACGCCATTTTAGATCGGAAAATAATGGTTTTTATTTTAAAATTTCGAATTTTAGTACCAATTAAACCGATAATTATAGTACTATTATGATGAAATTAAAGAATAATACTGACAAGATGGAAACACTGGAGCGCAGCAAGAAAATGGCTGACACGCTTAACAAGATGTCGGCGATTTTCCTTTCAAACACATCCGATAAATTCGAAAAAATGATGACCAGCGGTATCGCGTTAATTGCGGAAGCGGTCGATATAGACAGATTAAATATCTGGCGCAATGAGATAAAACCTGACGGTCTTTACGCGTCGCAGGTATACCGCTGGGATAAGCAATCAGGAGGCACAACGCCGCCGCTCAGCGAATTGGAAAACTTATCATATATAAAAAACGCTCCAAAATGGGAAAAAATACTTCCGACAGGAGAATCCTTGAACGGCCCTGCCAGACATTTGCCGGAAGGGGAATTGTTAATTAAACACGGCGCAGTATCGGTATATATTACGCCGATTTTTTTAAAAAACGTATTCTGGGGTTTTGTAATATTCAGCGATAATCATAGAGAACATTATTTTGACGATGAATGCGCCGAAATGATGCGTTCCGCGGCGTTCCTGTGCGCAAACGCTATTATACGCGCCCAAATGGACGTTGAATTAAAAGCCGCGCACAAATTTTATCAGGCTATTATTAAATCCACACCGTTTGGACTTACAATTTTTGATGAAAATATTAATGTTATTGACTGCAATGAAGAAATATTAAAAATGTGCAAGACCACAAAAGAAAATTATATCGAGAATTTTTACAGTTTCTCGCCTGATATACAGGAAAGCGGAGAAAAAACAATTGAAAAGGCAACGGAACTTTTAAAGCGCGTTATGTCAACAGGCGAAACAATTACATCTGAGTGGCTGCACCAGGACAGTCAAGGTGAAGTGTTTCCGTGCGAACTTACGGTAACAAGCATTGAACGTGAGGGCAAGTTTACCGGTATTTCGTATGCGTACGATCTTCGTAAAATGAGAAAGATTGAAGCGCAAGCCACAAGGGCAACCCGTATTAATAAAGCAATACTTGATGTTTTACCGATCGGTATGGCTATGTTCGACGCCACACCGAGAGTCACTGCCGTAAACGACAAGCTTGCCGAGATGTTTGGCGCTTCCAAACAACAACTGCTTGAGCGCTATTATGAAGATTTTTCACCGGAATTTCTTCCTGACGGAAGCAAAGCGATCGAAGAAGCCCATAAAATTAACAACCGCGCGATGTTAGGCGAAACGGTCAGGGTTGAATGGCCGCACATTTCGGCAAATGGCGAACTTGTACCGTGCGATCTTACGCTTACAAGGGTTGAAGACGAGGATGATTTTATCGGGATCGGTTTCTTATACGATTTACGAAATGTCAAAAATCTGGCGGCGCATCTTCATGAACAGGATGAACTCTTAAAAGCTTTAAACAATGTATCCTCTACCCTGCTGGAACCCGGAACCCGTTTTGAAGATTCGCTTCAAAAAGCCATGTGGATTATCGCGGAAGCGCTTGAAATTGATCGTATCGGCATATGGAAGAACTATACTGTGGATGACGAACTTTACTGTTCATTGTTATATAAATGGGACTGCGGCAAGTTTGAATCACGTGTTGAAGACGGCGTTCTGGAAGAAGATCAGAAATACAACGAGAAGAACGAATGGAAAAAAACACTGCTGCACGGAAAATTTATTAATGCCTCTTGCAATAATTCAAGTTATAATTTAGAAGAATATTTCAGCTCTCACGGCGTTTTATCCGCTTTTTTAATGCCTGTCTATATATATAATAAATTCTGGGGATATATTGCCTATGACAGTTACAGAAGAAACGAATTATTCTCTGAAAATAAAGAATTAATTTTAAGTTCCGCAAGCCGGACAATCGTAAACGCAATCAGCAGAAATAATATTACAGTACGCCTTGAAACCGCGGTGGAAGAAGCCAACGAAGCCACAAGGATAAAAAATATCGCGGTTAATTCGCTGGAAAGCATATTAAACGGCATAGACGCGCTTATATACATTACAGTTCCTGATACTGGAGAACTGCTTTTTATAAACAACTATATGAAAAAAAATCTCGGCAAGGAAGGTGTAGACCTTGTAGGAGAGTATTGTTATCAGCTTCTTCGCAATTCAAATAAAAAATGCCCGTTCTGTCCCTGTTTTGAACTGGAAAAAAATCCGGATCAGATTATTATATGGGACGATTATGTTGATATTCTGGGAAGCCATGTGCGCCATTCAGACTGCTACATTGACTGGCCTAACGGTAATAAAGTCCACCTTCAACACGCGGTTGATATAACGGAATTAAAAAACGCAAAAGAACAGGCTGAGCAGGGAAACAAATCCAAGAGCGCGTTCCTCGCAAATATGAGCCACGAAATCCGCACTCCGATGAACGCGATAATCGGTATGACAGTTATCGGAAAAACAGCCGTAGATGTGCATCGCAAGGATTATTGTTTTGAAAAAATCGAAAACGCCTCTCAGCATCTTTTGGGAGTTATAAACGACATTCTTGACATGTCAAAAATCGAGGCTAATAAATTCGAACTGTCGCATGAAGAATTCGACTTTGAAAAAATGCTTCAGCGCGTGGTTAATATTATTTCTTTCAGGGCGGATGAAAAGAAACAAAAACTGACTGTCCATATAGATAAATCCATCCCCCGCACCCTTATCGGCGACGATCAGAGGCTTGCGCAGGTAATTACAAATCTGATGGGTAATGCGGTTAAATTTACACCCGAAGAAGGTTTTGTACGCATCGAAACCCGTTTCCTTGGAAAGGAAGACGATGTATACATAATTCAAGTCTCCGTTAAAGATTCAGGCATCGGTATAAGCCCCCAACAGCAGGCGCAGCTCTTCCAGTCTTTCCAGCAGGCGGAATCAGGAACATCCCGCAGATTCGGCGGAACAGGATTGGGACTTGCCATTTCAAAAAGCATTATAGAACTAATGGGCGGAAGTATTTTGGTTGACTCGGAGCCCGGAAAAGGCTCGTCTTTTACATTCACGTTTAAGGCAAAACGCGGAATCAAAAGAACGCTTGGTTTATCTGAAATCGGCATAAATTGGAATAACATAAAAATAATGGCGGTTGATGACGACATGGATATTCTGGATTATTTCCAGGATATTATGCAGGGTTTCGGAACAAACTGCGACATTGCCACAAGCGGACAGGATGCTCTCGCGCTTATCGGCGTAAACGGTATGTACGACATTTATTTTGTGGACTGGAAAATGCCTGACATGGACGGTATAATGCTTGCAAAAGAATTAAAAGCGAAATCATCATCGCCTGAACATACAATCGTAATAATGATTTCAGCCGCCGAATGGAGCGTAGTCGCTGACGAAGCAAAGAAAGCCGGCGTTGACAAATTCCTTTCCAAACCGCTGTTCCCGTCCGCCATCGCGGACGCTATAACCGAAGCGATCGGTTTACACGATCAACCTAAAAAAGAAATTACTGTTAACAGCATATATTTCAACGGTTTCAAAATTCTATTGGCGGAAGACGTTGAAATTAACCGCGAGATTGTGGATGCGCTGATAGAACCTACACTGCTGGCAATGGATTGCGCCGAAAACGGTGTGGAAGCGGTCGCAATGTTCCAAAAATCGCCTGAAGATTATGATCTGATTCTTATGGATGTGCAAATGCCCGAAATGGACGGCTACGAAGCAACCCGAAGGATTAGGCAATCCAATCATCCGAGAGCGAAAACCATACCTATTATTGCCATGACAGCCAATGTTTTCCGCGAAGATGTTGAAAGATGCATGGAAGCCGGAATGAACGAACATATCGGTAAACCGCTTGATATGGAGGAATTCTTCAATATGTTGCAAAAATATCTGAAAAATTCCGCTTAATCCGTAATACTTTTTATAAAGAGAAACGGTCAATGGGAAAAAATAAAAGTAAAATAAACTCTTTGGACAGACAGATAATATTTACATTCGCTACATTTGTCGCAATGGTTTTATTAAGTTATTTATTTGACTCACAGACAATCCGCGCAAATATAACCAGAAACGCCGACAGTGTGCTCTCTTTCACAGCCGAGCAGATACAAACCAAATTAGACACTTCCAAAATAATGCTTGGAAATTTTTCGCAGACTGTACGCGAAATTTTATCGGAAGGCAACGAAGCATATTTACAGCATTATATAAATATTGCAAGCGATTACGCGCTCTCAGACAACTCGGGACTTGAAAACATCAACGGCCTGTACGGTTATTTTGAAACATCGAAAGGTGGTGAATTTGTATACAGTCAAAGTATTAACTGGCGTAAGCCTGACTATTTTCCGGTAACAGGATTTGAATGGTATAAAGCCGCGCTAGCTAATTGCGGCGAAATTGCGGAAACGGCGCCGCATAAAGATTACATGGCAAGCACTGAATACATCATTACATTTTCACGCTGTATCCATGATTCAAACGGCAAACAAATAGGTATTGCCTGTATTGACGTACCTATGAAAAATATCGGAGAAATTGTCGTTAAAGCCGCTCTCAGCGAAGGCGGATACGGAGGGCTTGCTGCCGCGGATCTGACATTATTCGCTCACGCGAATCCTAATTATATTGGAAAGCGAATGAATGAGCCTAATATCCCTATATCAAAATTTACAAAGGAATTTAACGAGAAAAAAGAAATTTATGAACGTTCGATGAAAAATTGGAATAATGAAAATGTCATTTTATTTACGCGCATTCTTCCCAACGGCTGGCACTTACTGCTTATGTCTCCCAAAAAATATTTTTATTCAGGCACAACAGATTTGCTTGTAATGCTTTGTTCTCTTGGCATATTACTGGCGACTGCTCTTGCGACAGTTCTTATAAAAATCGACAGGGCAAAAGAAAAAGCCGGCGAAGAAAACAAACAAAAAAGCGCTTTTCTTGCAAACATGAGCCATGAGATACGAACGCCGATGAACGCGATTGTAGGTATGACTTATATAGGAAAAAACGCAGACGATGCCCAGCGTAAAGATTACAGTTTTGAAAAAATAGAAAACGCGTCGGCTCATCTTCTGAACGTTATAAACGATATTTTAGATATGTCTAAAATTGAAGCGAATATGTTTAAAATTAACATGGAAAATTTTAATTTTCAAAAAATGCTTCAGCGCGTATTAAATATTGTGAGCGTACGCGCCGAGGAAAAAAAACAGGTTATATCATTACATATTGACGAATTTATACCGCATATCCTTGTAGGCGACGATCAGCGCCTGGCGCAGGTTACCGCCAATCTATTGGGAAACGCAATCAAGTTTACGCCGGAAAAAGGCTCAATTGAAATTAATTCACATTTAATAAGCATGGAAAACGACGTATACACAATTTGCGTTACGGTAAAAGATTCCGGCATCGGTATATCACATGAACAGCAAAAACAGCTTTTCCGCGCGTTCAAGCAGGCGGATTCCAGAATCGCGCGTAAATTCGGCGGTACAGGGCTTGGGCTTGCGATATCAAAAAATATAATAGAAATGATGGGCGGAAGAATTGAGTTAGAATCAGAACCAGGAAAGGGCTCGTCATTCTCGTATTATTTTAACGCTGAATGCGGATCGGATAAAGAATCTTCCTCATCAGAAGAAGAAAATATTGATTACAACGGAATTTTTGAAGGATATAAAGTGCTTTTTGTCGAAGATGTTGAAATAAACCGCGAAATAGTAGAAGTTTTAATCGAACCTACACATTTAAAAATGGACTGCGCCGTAAACGGCATTGAAGCCGTCGAGATGTATAAAAAAGCGCCGAATGAATATGATTTAATCCTGATGGATGTGCAAATGCCCCAAATGGACGGTTACGAGGCGACAAAGATAATCAGAGAATATGAAAAAACATCAGATAACAAGGGCGGGAATCCGCCTGTTAAGCGGATTCCGATTATAGCCATGACTGCTAATATTTTCCGAGAAGATATCGAAAAGTGTATCAAAGCCGGAATGAACGATCATATCGGCAAACCTCTCGACATTAAAGAATTTCTGAACATAATGATAAAATATATGCCGGAAATTAAAAAATAATCTCTATCTTTGAATCCGCGCGGAGCCGCCCTTTGCGAACGCTTCAACCTGATCAAGCGAAAACATAGAAGTGTCTCCGGGGGTCGTTGTAACAAGCGCTCCGTGCGCCCAACCAAGTTGAAGGGATTCCTGCGGATCTTTACCTGATAAAAGACCGTAGAAAAGACCTGCCGCAAAACCGTCGCCGCCTCCTACCCTGTCGTAAACATCAAGTTCCGCAGCGGGCGCCTGATAGGTTTTGCCGTCCAGCCAGAGAACCGCACTCCATGAATGTCTGTTGGTTGAATGAACTTCGCGTAACGTGGTTGCCACAGCTTTTATATTCGGAAAATCTTTAGTAACGCTTTGCATCATTCCGAAAAACGCCGACGGGTCTAACTGACCCTTTGTTTCGACATCCTGCCCTTTTAACCCAAGTCCTTTTTGAAGGTCTTCTTCATTGCCGACAAGGACATCAACATAGCTGACAATCTTACGCAATGTCTTTGCCGCCTCATCGCTTGCCTGAGAAGCGCTCTTGCCCTGCTCCGCCGCGGCAACCGCCCAAAGTTTCGCGCGGTAATTTAAATCGAACGAAACGACGGCTCCGGCTTTTTTTGCCGCCTGCATCGCTTCGATAACAAGTTCGCTTGTGGTGGGAGAAAGAGCGCTGAAAATTCCGCCCGAATGAAACCAGCGAACGCCTTTTTTAAAAATCGCGTCCCAGTCAAAACTTCCCGGTTTTAACTGCTGCGCGGCTTCGTTTGAACGGTTGTAAAAAACAACAGGAGCGCGCACGCCCTGTCCCCGGTCGCTCCACACAATCGCCATATTGGGACCGCGCACTCCGTCATGCTCGAATCTTTTAAAATACGGAGTAACCCCGGCTTTTTGCACGGCGTATTCAATCCTGCGCCCGATTGGATAATTAACTATCGCGCTCGCGATGGCTGTTTTTAAACCGAAACATGTAGAAAGGTTTGTCGCAACATTGTATTCGCCCCCTGAAACGTGCAGAAGATATTCATTCGCTTCCGCGAAGGGGATGATGCCGGGATCAAGCCTTGTGACCAAAGCTCCAAGAGCCAATAAATCGTGCGCTGTATTAGCGGCGGTAGGAATAGATAAAGACATAAATACACCTCGTTAATAGTATTATGTGATTATAACATATTCAAAATAAAAAATCGATCTATACAGCATCTTCATGAGCGGCTGGGCAAATAACAGGAACCATGAATCAATGACGGAAATACACCCTTTTTCTCTTACATAGCCGTTACTGCATATGATAATCTAACGACAATATCGTTAAAACAATGTAAATCCGTACGAAAAGCCGTCTTTTCCCTTGAAATATGCGGGAAAAGCGGACATAATTAATATGTAAGGTATGCATTTAACAGTATGGATAAATTTAAATCGTTATATAGACAGATTATTTTCACGATATTGACGTTTGCTGTAATGGTCGTGTTGAGTTACGTGTTTAATTCAAGCACAGTCCGCGAAAATCTTTCCAGAAACGCGGAAACAGTGCTTTCATTCACGCAGGAGCAAATTGACGCGGAACTTGTCGCTTCCAGAATGGTGCTCGGTAAATTTGCGGAAACATCGCGCATGATGATAATGGACGGCAACGCGGGTCCTTATTTACAGCGCTATATCGATGTAATAAGCGAATACCTGATATCGGAACAATCGGGACTTCATAACACTTACGGCATATACGGCTATTTTGAAACAATTATGGATACTCCGATCTACATGGACGGCCCCGGTTGGGATGCGCCGGATGATTATGATCCGACAGAAAGGCTGTGGTATAAATCCGCTGTCGCGAGTAACGGTGATATTGTCGAAACAGAACCATACATTGATTTTGATTCCAGCGAATATATAATTACATACGCGCGCAGCATTCATGACAACGACGGTAAACGCCTCGGAGTTGTATGTATAGACGTACCGTTAGATAAAATTTTTGATATTGTTATAAACGCGGCTTTATATGAAGGCGGATACGGATTACTCGCCTCGCAGGATATGACTGTTATCTCTTACGTAAACCGTGATTTTATCGGAAGACGCATACAGGACCTTGATCTTCCGCTCTCGGCGTACGCGGACAGAATTATGAACGGCGAAAATTTATACGAACAGCCGATGAAAAACTGGAAGAAAGAGGAAGTTATCACCTTTTCGCGCACTTTAAAGAACGGCTGGCATTTAGTGCTTTTAACGCCGAAGGATCTTTACTATATGGGCACAAGACAAATGCTTGTTGTCCTTTGCATACTGGGCGGTATAATGGCAACCGCTTTAATAGTATTTTTGATTCGTATAGACAAGGCAAAAGAAAAAGCAGATGAAGAAAGCAAGCAAAAAAGCGCCTTCCTTGCGAACATGAGCCATGAAATCCGCACCCCGATGAACGCGATAATCGGCATGACTTATATAGGGAAATCCGCTGACGATATACCTCGCAAGAATTACTGCCTTGATAAAATAGAAAACGCTTCTCAGCATTTATTAGGCGTCATTAATGACATTCTTGATATGTCAAAGATTGAAGCTAATATGTTTGAGCTGTCGCGCGATGAATTCCATTTCGAAAAAATGCTTCAGCGCGTTATAAACATTATTGGTTTTCGCGCCGATGAAAAAAAGCAAAAAATATCAGTTTATGTTGACAAATCTATACCGCGCACATTGATAGGCGATGATCAAAGGCTTGCGCAGGTTATTACAAACCTTTTAGGCAATGCTGTCAAATTTACTCCCGAAGAAGGGCAAATTAAACTTGACACACGTTTTGTAATTGAAGAAAACAATATATATACCATCCGCGTTACCGTAAAAGATTCAGGGATCGGTATCAGCAAGGAACAGCAGAAACAGCTCTTTAAATCGTTCCAGCAGGCGGATTCCAGAACGGCGCGAAAATTCGGCGGCACCGGACTCGGGCTTGTAATATCTAAAAATATTGTAGAAATGATGGGCGGAAGCATCGAATTGGAATCCGAAACTGGAAAAGGCTCTTCTTTTTCTTTCACTTTTAAAGCTCAGCGCGGTTCAAAGGATTTAGGCGGTCTATCCGAAGCCGACATCGACTGGAAGAACATATCAATAATGGCGGTAGATGACGATATAGAAATTCTTGACTATTTCAATGACGTTATGCGAAATTTAGGAACAAAATGCGACACCGCTTCCAACGGAATTGAAGCGCTTTCCTATATCGAAAAAAAAGGAATGCATCATATCTATTTTATCGACTGGAAAATGCCCGGTATGGACGGGATAACGCTTGCCAAAGAACTAAAATCAAAAGCCGATTTCCCGGACAGCTCTGTTATAATAATGATTTCCGCCGCCGAGTGGAGCGCCATCGCGGATGAAGCGAAAAAAGCCGGAGTTGATAAATTCCTCTCCAAACCGCTTTTTCCGTCCGCGATTGCTGACGCAATAGCGGAAGCCATCGGAGTTCAGGAACAGCAGAAGGAAAGAGAAACAGATTACTCGGGCATTTTCGAAGGTTATAAGGTTTTATTAGCGGAAGATGTAGAAATCAATCAGGAGATAATTGACACATTGATTGAACCTACCCTTTTAAAGATGGACTGCGCCATGAACGGACTTGAAGCTGTTAATATGTTCGAAAAGTCTTCTGAGGAATACGATTTAATCCTTATGGATGTGCAAATGCCCGAAATGGACGGCTATGAAGCAACACGTACAATTAGAGCTTCCAACTGTCCAAACGCGAAATCAATACCGATTATTGCAATGACGGCAAATGTTTTCCGCGAAGATATTGAAAAATGCGCGGCGGCAGGCATGAACGGACATATAGGCAAACCTATCGACGTAGAAGAATTTTTTAACGCCTTAAAAAAATATTTTCCGCAGCCGAGAAAATTATAAATATCACAAGGAGGTAAATTATGATACTGCGAGGGGATTATTCATCTGATATATTAAAAACAAAAATCAATGTTCAATTTATGATTCCCGAGAACTGCAAGGGTCCTTATAAAATTGTATATCTTCTTCACGGTCTCCATGGGAATCAAGGGTCGTGGACAGATAATTCAATGCTTCCGTTTTACGGAAAAAAATACGACGCGATTTTTGTAATGCCCGAAGCGTCGCGGAGTTTTTATTTTGATTTAAAAATAGGACGTAAATATAATACATTTATAAGCGAAGAACTTCCAAATATTATAAAAAAAATATTTAATGTTTCCGGTAAACGCGAAGACTGCGCCATTATCGGTTATTCAATGGGCGGCTTTGGCTCTCTTTTATTCGCGTTATCAAAACCTGAACTTTACGGTTTTTGCGGAACCATCGCGCCGGCCTGTCTTTATTTTAAACCGGTTTTGGAAATGATAAAAAAAGATACGGAAGCGTATCTTAAAACAGATTACGAACCAGAGGAAGTATTAAAAGATTTATACGCGATTTTCAACACGGATTTAACATTCCGCCCTGAAGCCGACGTTCCTGAACTAGCAAAAAACTTCCCGGCTAATAAATTAAAACCGATAATCTACGCCGCGTGCGGTACGGAAGACAATCTGATTAATGAAAACCGCAGATTCAGAGACGAAATGAAAACTACAACCTTCGATTTTACATATGAAGAATGGGCTGGAAAACATGACTGGAATTTTTTCAATGAAGCTCTGAGAAAAGCGCTTGAGTTCTGGTACAAGGATAAAATAATTAATATGGACAGCGCTTCCACAGGAGACGCTTAACTTTTATAAACGAAGTTCTTAATCTCTTATGTTGTGAGAAGCGGGTCTGAATGATTGAAATGCTTGGAAGGGAACTAACTTATTTCTGGTATTACTTTTTGATCCAGACAGAACAAATTGTCTGGTATTATCTTTTTGGAATGGCGTTAGGTTCGTTAATATCCGTATTCGGCAAAGAGAAAATTCATACCCTCTTTATCAAAATGAGAAATACAAAAATGGGAATGTTCGGTATCATTCCCGCTTCACTCTTGGGCATAGCCTCTCCCCTGTGCATGTACGGAACAATACCTATAGCCGCTTCCTTCCGGGAAAAAGGTGTGGCGCAGGAATGGATCGCCGCCTTTATTATGAGTTCAATCCTTCTCAATCCTCAGTTGCTTTTTTACAGCGCCGCTTTGGGTTATAAAGCAGTGATAATTCGTTTTACAGTTTGTTTCATTCTGGGTATAACAGCGGGACTTTGTATAAGGCTGTTATTCAAGAACAAGCAATTTTTTAAGTTTACTAAATTCGAAAATATGGCAAACCGTGATACAGAACCAAATCCTTTTATACGCTACATAAAGAATTTCGGAAGAAATATAAAAGCGACATGGCTTTATTTTTTAATAGGAATAATTCTCTCCGCGCTTTTTCAAAGATACGCGCCGCAGGAATTCTTTGCAAAAATATTTATAAATAACAAAGGTTTCGGCATCCTCATGGCGGCGGCGGTAGGAGTGCCGCTTTATGCCTGCGGAGGAGGAACAATTCCGCTTCTTCAAACATGGCTGCAAAGGGGAATGACATTAGGCTCAGCCTCAGCGTTCATGATTACAGGGCAGGCAATGAAAATTACCAATCTGGGAGCGGTAAAAATAGTTCTTGGAATAAAACATTTTGTATTTTTTTTGTTATTTGTTTCATTGTTTGCCGTTTTATCAGGACTTGCCATAGATTTCATGTTCAGAACCGGGTAAGAACTTTATGATATAAGAATTATGTCGAGGAGCGGTTACCCCGGCGAAGGAGTTTCCGTATAAAAGCTTATTGACATTTAATCTGGTTATGGTATAATTTTTCACGGGTTATAACATTTATAGGAGAGGGTGAAAAAATGATAAATGTAGAAACTGAAGTAAACAAATTTAAAAACTGCAAAGACAGGGACGAAATTGTAAGACAGATCAGGGAGTACAAAAATCTTGCGCTCCAGAGTTCAAGCGATATTTTTCTTGCAGGGCAGTACGATATGGTGGCGCACAGACTCCAGGAAATATGCGACAAACTTCCTGCGCCGCGCCTAAAAAAAATACCAACAGGCGCGCCTGCCGCAAAAACCAAAACAGCCAATATAACCAAAGCTGAGAAGGTTAAAATAGAAAACGCATGGAGCCAAAAAGCTGGTTTTAAAGGTAAAAAGTAATTTTACCTTTATTACCGTATTATTTTTATATTATTGAACTAAAGCTAATTTCTCCTGAGAAATAAGGCGTTGCTTCTGCATCACTCTCGCTTTTAATTAACAGCTCTCCTTTATCTCCGATTCCTGAAATAAACCCTTTTATTTCTTTTTGGCGGTCTGCGGCTCCTTCAAAAAATGTTACTTCTTCGCGCAGTTTAAAAAGCCGCTGTTCCAAACGGGATTTCCAGTCTGCTTTATTATTTTCCAATTCTTCATGGAGTTTTAAAAGTATTTTTTCCAATAAAGAAAAACGATCTTCCTTACAAACAGATTTACCGGCGGCGATTACTATGCTGGTCGCTTTATCCTGAAGATGCGAGGAAAAATTATTTTGCGACATGTTAATCCCAATCCCTAAATACACATTCCCGCTTTCGGCTTCGCATAAAATCCCTGCCGTTTTTTTTGATTCAATCAATATGTCATTAGGCCATTTAATCTTGATCTTACCCTGCAATGACGGCGCAAAATCCTCGATTGCAAGAGAAACTGCCAGCCCTGCGCGCAAAGTCAGAGCTACAGGAATTTCTTCAATACATGAGTAACGAAGAAGAATAGTGAAAGGCAAACTCGCTCCCCTGTCCATTTCCCACAGCCGATCCCGGATACGCCCGCGCCCTGCTTCTTGAAAATCAGATGTAATTACAGTTCCATGCGTCCCGCCTTCAGCCGCCAATTTACGCGACACATCCATGGTGCTGATAACCGTTTCTTCATGATAAACAGGCGCGGAAAACGGATTATGCGCTTCTAACTTTTTCATGCCTGTGTTATTATACCAGCATGAACTTGGTGTGTCTTGACCTTGAAGGTGTACTTGTCCCTGAAATCTGGATCGCATTCTCCGAAGCAACAGGCATTGGAGAGCTGCGCCGTACAACAAGGGATGAACCCGATTACGATAAACTGATGAATTTCCGCATCGACATATTAAAGAAAAATAATTTAAAACTTGCGGACATTAAGCGTGTTATTTCAGGCATGGAGCCCCTTTCGGGAGCGCTGGAATTTGCGAACGCCTTGCGCGAAAATTTTCAACTCGTAATCCTTTCCGACACTTTTGAACAATTCGCAAAACCTCTTATGGCGAAACTTTCTTATCCAAGCCTTTTTTGCAACACATTGGAAATCGCCAAAGACGGGACAGTGACAGGCTACCGTCTTCGCCAGCAAAACGGTAAACGCGAGGCTGTTAAAGCGTTTAAATCAATGAATATGCGCGTTTTCGCCGCCGGCGATTCATTTAACGACCTCGCGATGATCCGCGAAGCGGACGGCGGCTGTCTGTTCCGTGCCCCCGAACAAATTAAAAAAGACTGCTCTGACTTAATATGTACAGAATCATTTGACGATTTACAAAGAAAGATAGAAGAATTTTTTATCTGTCTATAATTTTATGAAGGGTATAGTCGTTGTGACGCCAGTCTTTGCCGGTTTTTACACGCAGGTCTAAATCTATTTTCCAGTCGAAGATTCGTTTTAAATCTTTTAAAGCCGCAAGGCGTATCTTTTTTATCATTTCGCCGCCTTTGCCTACAACCATACCTTTTTGCGATTCGCGTTCGACTATGATAAATGCCCTTACCCAAAGTTTAGCGCCGTTATCCCTAAATTCCATGTCTGCGATATCTACATACAACGAATGGGGAAGTTCCTGACGAAGACGGTTTATCGCCTGTTCGCGGATAATTTCCGCTATACGAAAACCGGTTTCCTGATCGGTGTAATAATCAGCGTCATAAAGAGGCTGTCCTTCAGGCGCCATTTCAAATAACACATTCAAAAGATTTTCTATACCCTCGCCTGTATTGGCGGAGATTAAATGTATTTTATTAGAAAAGACATTCTCCGTAAACCAGTTATTAATAAATCCATTTATAATACTTGTATCAATATTCGCCATGTCAATTTTATTTACAGCAATTACAGTTTTTTGGGTTAACGGTTTTAATAAAACAGCGATTTCTTCTTCCTCAGGACCCGGAGCGCGGCTTGCGTCTAACATATAAAGAACAAGATCACTTTCGGCGAGAGCGCGGGAAGAAACTTCCAGCAGTTTTTTATTCATTTTCTTTTCGCTTGAGTGCCGCCCTGGAGTATCAATAAAAACAAGCTGGCCTTCTTCCCTGTTAACAATTCCCTTGATTGCGTTACGTGTCGTTTGCGGCACAGAACTTACAATGGCTACTTTTTCGCCGCACATTTTATTAAGAAGCGTGGATTTTCCTACGCTTGGTCTTCCGATGATCGCGACAAATGCAGATTTCTTCTCCATTCTCTATTCCCTATCCCGCATTCTTTATCTAACAACCATTACCTTTCTGATTTCGTCTATATCGGGACCGACAACGCGGATAAAATAAATGCCGCGCGCTAAAGGTCTTCCTCCGTTATTTGTTCCATCCCAGCTTTCCGTGTATTCGCCTGTATCACGGTGTTCGTTGCGCCTAATTGATTTAACCAAAGATCCGTCCAGTGTATGAACCTGAATCGTTACTCTGCCGGGACGGAGTAATACATAACGGATATAAGTGGATTCGCCTGTAACCGGATTAATGACATTGTTAAGAATTGTCACGCCTCCGCGCTGTTCCCTTACATCTTGAATGTCAAAACTAAACGGAGTGATTAATTTGTACCAGTCGGAAGGAATACTTGACGAACCGCGCGGAATTTCAAGACGCGCGACAATCATGTCTGAATCACCGCTAAGGCGGTAGACAAATTCAACTTTGCTTCCGCTTGCAAACGGCGGATTCGCGGTAAGGCTATGATTAAATAACAAAGAACCGTTATCAGCAACCGTACTTCTGCTTATATTCTTATCAGGCGAAGGAGCGTAAAAATAAAGAGGCGTATTACCGGCGGAATCTGATAAATCCGGTATCCACAATCCGCCTGATTTTCCTCTGGAAGGCAACGCTCCAGGATTTCTGAATCGCTCGGGAACATTTACAGACCAGAAAATTTCCGTGTCGCCTGACAGCGACGAATTTATCCGCGATTGTAAATTTACGGCGGCGCTGCTTCCAAGATATTCACTGCCGTCAAAATCATAAATGGTTTTTGTGTTTTCTGAAGAATTATTTTGTCCTGAATTCTTTGCCCATACAGGCCATATAAAATAAGTATTATCATTTGCGTCGGCAGGCGCTCTTGAAACAAGAATGTCTGTACTGCGCCGTGTTATTAAATCGCCTCCGTTTTCAAAATCAATCGGCATTACCAAATTTGACGCGATAGGATTTTTATTCCATTCAACGAGTTTTTTCATCATCTCAGGCGTTAAAACACGGTAAGGAGAAACGAATGTCTGCGAAACAATATCAGAATACCCTGAATAATTCCAGTTAAGCGGATATTTGGGAGAATAATCGGGATCTATATTTAGCTTATCTTCAGAACTCCATAAACCCTGCATTGTAAAATAAGCGTTTGTTACAGGAGCGTCTCCTACAGGCGGATTATTCTCAAGTTCTTCAACGCTGAATAAGCCGCTTATAACGGGATACAATGATTTCAAACCGCTGACAGATTCCGAATTGATATAAGCCGGCGACAAGCCGTTAGGTCCTACAGATTGAGACATTTGTATAACTGTCTGCGGATGATTCGGCAGGGTTAAAGCGTAACTTATCCGCGGAGGAATCGAGCTGTAAGTCGCGCCGCTTTGCGCGCCTAACAATCTTCCTTTTTTATCTTTAAGAGTTGTATTTGTTTTTATTTGCCATGTAACAGGATTTCCGTTATAGAGAGAATGATGCGCTTCTTCATTTAAAACTATGTAGAAAGAATCATAATCTGTATCGATTACAAATTCATAGCGTTTTACTGTATAACCGTCCACAGTTACTGTAAAATTATCGAAACTGCCTGACAGGTTTGTGTCAAACACCACAGATGTCTGCGCTCTAATTCTGTCCGCTCTTCCGTTGCCGTCAGCGTCTTCCAGAAAACTGTAAACAATATGCGGTCTGTCTTCGCGCCAGTTATGATTAAAATAGCTTTTTGCGCCCGCAATATAGAACGGAAACGCTTCAATGCTGTCAATTACAGTATCTAAAATTATACTGGTATCGGTATAGCTGAAGAAAAGACGGATATGTTTAAATTTAACAATATTGGCGTTACTAACTGTCAAATTCCAGAATCTGTTATACTGGCTTGCTTCATACGCGGTCGGAAGTCCGTTCGCGGGCGGAACAATTGAAGTATTATCATAACTGTAAAGCCAGTTTACATTATCTGTATATCTTGTGATTGTTATACGATCCGCCGGATTCGCGCTGTCATCAACCATAACGGAAAATTCATCAATGAATTTATGCTTGTCGGGATACGCCGAAAATCGTATAGTCGTGCGAAGTTCATTATGGCAAATAAATCTTTTCCAGACAGTATTACCGATTATCTCGAAGAAGACAGTATCGCCAGGATTTAATTTCTTTA
Organism: Treponema sp.; assembly: GCA_009788065.1. Classification (GTDB taxonomy): domain Bacteria; phylum Spirochaetota; class Spirochaetia; order Treponematales; family Breznakiellaceae; genus WQXQ01. The sequence continues at coordinate 14,488 of WQSF01000006.1, read as the reverse complement.
AAATAATAGAAGCTCCTGCCGACGTATCAATGGAACCGTTTACTATCCGCCACCTGCCTAATTTGGCGGAATTGCCGTATCTTGCCGTATCTGTAAGCGCGGCTCTGAGAACTATATCGAAATTTCCGGCGTCCAGACTATTCGGATTATTTATTATTACCTCGCCGTGGATTTCAAGATCGCTTAATAAAACAGTTTCTGAGTTCTGCTCTATCTGAAGACTTCCTATATAATTCCATGTTGTAATACTCTGCGTCCCTGATCCTGCCATATGTATATACAACAGCGGATAATCGCCTGTGTAATCTACATAATCTCCAATGTTTACATTTCCTGTTAATTCAAATGCTGCTCTTTGCGCGCCAAGCTTATTAACAACAAATTTTTCGCTAGCTGAGTCACCTTCCAGAATAAATCTTTCGGCAGTCAGCGTTGAATGGTTATTCATTATCAGAGAACCGTATATTCCCGTAAAGCCGTCAGGGTAAGCAAAACCTTTGCCAATAAGCCATGAGCCGCCGTTAACTAATTTTAATGAAGCGTTTTCTTCGATGGTAAGCGAGGTATTTTCTTCCTGAATAACACATGCATTTGATATATTTACCTTGCCTGCTATTATTACATTTCCGACAAGCGTAAGATCGCCTGTTGACGAATGATGATATGTTTGATCTCCTCGGAATTCGATGTAATCATTATCCGATGCGCCGCTTGTTTTAAATGTTACCGTACGGTTTGCCGCGTAATTATTATTTTTAGTGTCAATTATAATAATGTGAAAACCGGGATCGACAGTATAAGATACTGTAGTTCCAATATTATCAGAGGAATTAATTCTATAATATAAACCATCAGTATATATACTTTGCGGCGGATTATCACCGTATACAATATTGATTTGCGAAGGTACTATTCCAATTCCATGATCGCATATCCTGTCAGGAGCAACTCTTCCATTGGAGGTAAATACAGTAGTAACGCAAATCTTTCCTGAAAGCCCTGGAATAATATTCATGCTGGAAGCTGGAAGAATTAAAGCGCCGGCATTAATATAAATTGACGCGTCAGTACCATGTTCTCCGTGATGTTCTGTTACAATTCCAGCCGCGGCGGCGACTGTAACGGTATCAGCCGATATTATTAATCGTATTCCACTTATATTATGATTAATATTTACATCTCCGCTTGATTCAAGTTCAATTACTCCTTTAAGCGCGTTAATAGGCGCTGATGTAGTTATATCTCCTGCGGCTGTTATGTGTATATTTCCAATATTATTTGATACAGCTAGTGTCGGATTTCCGGTTGAAATATTTTTAAATGAAATAATACCGCTGTCGGTGTCAGGATTACCGTTATTGGTTAATGATACAGTTGAAGTTATCTCGTTATCTCCGCTTAGTATAATACCAAGATTGGAAATAACCGTAAGATTTGCGGCTTTTATAAATCCTGAATCTATTTTTGAAGCAGTAATATTGAATTGTCTTCCGATATTTTCGCCTGTTAATGTAATTGTTCCTGTTGTTACAAAATTAACAGTACCGCTCGCGGTACCTTGATTATTATTTAATGACACTGGTCCGCTTAAATCGTTGGCGGTATTTGTCATTGATATACCCTGAGATGCGTTTATAACAACACCGGCGGTTCCCGATACTTTTCCGGCAGTTGGAACTGTAATGGCGCTTCCGGTACTTGTTAATGTATGCTGTTCGCTTCCAAAATCAACATTGCCGTTAAAATTCTGAGCGCCTGTTGTGTGAATATCCGCGTTTATTTCGCTGTTTCCGGTTACCGTGAGCGTGGCGGCGTTTAACTGGCTTGAGTTAAATGAAACTTTATCATTTGTTGTAATGTTTAATATATTAATATCACTGCCTGCTCCGGTACCGTTCATAACAGCGGAATTTGCGGAGTTAATTGTAAGGTCATAACCACTTGTAAGGTTATGACCGCCGCCGTGAATTAATCCAAGCTCGACATCGCCTTGTGTTCCCGAAGCAAACTGAACATTGCCTGTAAGAGTTACATCTCCTGTATATATTTGACCTGCGGCGGCGGTTGTAGTTATAGTTACCGTTGAAACCGCGCCAATCTCGGTTGTACCTGATACATGTAATGAACCTGCGGTAATACCGGCGCTAAAAACGGCGTTTCCTGCGATTGTTAGCGCGTTTGCCACAACGACGGTACTTTTGAATTCGGCGTTTTCTGTTACGTGCAATGAACCTGCGTTTACTGCGTTTACACCGGCGTTAAATATCACATTTCCTGCGATTGTTAACGCGTTTGTCACATTGACAGAACCTTTAAATTCAACATTTTCTGCAACATTTATTTCCACTGTGTTCGTATTAACCAAAGAAGCGGGTTCTTCCTGTGTGTAATTTTTTACATACGCAGGATTTGCCGTATTAAAGGAAACATCACCGTCTTCGATTATAATATCTCCAAGACGGGCTGCGCTTGTTCCTATGTCGCTTGTCATTAATATATTACCGGCTGCGTTTAATGTTAAAACCGCTAATGCGCCTGAATCACGTATACCGCCGTTTATTATTATACCGCCTGCGGTTATTTTATTTTCTGTTCCATCGAGTATTAAGCTAGCGCCGTTCGTGTTAAAGGAACCTGTAATGGTTATATCAGCATCTTTTAATCTTATTCCGCCTGTTCCGGCATGAAGATTAATACCCGATGATTTATATTCTTCATAGAATTCAATGTATCCGCCGCCTGGAGCAATTAAATTTAACATTGGCGCAGAATCATCATTATTACTTACATTGTAGATATAAATATTATTACCAAGGCCAACTGTTAATAAATCGCCTGCATTAAGGGTACCGGAATCCTGATAATGATAATAAACAGGATCAAAAACCAGTTCAAGATCATTAATATCAGTTACAGAGCTGTTGTAAATAACAAGATGCATCCCGGCGGGGAGAATTATCGGAATATGCTGATGCCAGCGGTCGCCGTCAACGACACTATCTGTATCCGTCCAGCCGACAGGATTATTTAAAAGTAAACAAAGTTGTCCTGTACTACCCGGAATAATCGAATCGGCAGCCGTTGTTAATACTTCAAATTCATTTGCAAAAATGAATATTGACGCAGCTTCATTTTCAACCCCATTACTTGTCGTATGTGTTTCGTAAATTGAAACTTTTCCATTTTGCGCCGATGCGGATAACTGAACCGCGTTTACGATTGGAATATTTATAATTATATCGTTACCCGAAACTAATTTTATTATGCTGCCGATTGAGTTAATTACATCGGCGGAATCCCCTCTTGTAAATTCAATATCGCCGTTAAGAGAAATTAATATAGGATTGCCGTTCATATCGACGGCGCTTTGGTATAATTGATTTCCTGCAGTAGTAATATCCGCGTTAATCGTTGTGTTAACACTGGCTGCATTAACGTTTTCGACAGAGACATTATTTACGCTTACGTTTCCGTTAAATCGTACATCCGCGTCTGTTATTTTGATCGAGCTTGATGCGCCTGATATAACGTTAAATATAACTGTGTCGCCTGCGCCGTCTCCACCAAACTCAATTTCACCGCTTCCCAATCTTACTTCAGACGCAAAAGTAGTTGTTCCGTTTAAATTAAATTTATTATTAATATTGATAGTACCTGCGTTTGCGGTTATAACGACAATGTTTGAATTAACATCATTATTGAAAACAACACCGGCATTCGCGGTAATATTTGCCGCTAAATTGAGGTTTCCGCCGCTGTAATGATTAAATATTCCGCCGATGTTAACAGGAGCAGATACATTTACATCTCCGTTGTTATCCGCGTTTGTATCCGCATTTAAAGTTAAACTGCCTGATCCGCCGACAGCGCCGTTTATATCAATATCGTCGCTTGAATATAAGGCAAGAGATCCGTTAACAGTAATCGGGCTGTGAAGATCGATATTCTGCGCTGTTACATTTACTGTACCGCCGGTTGTGATACCGTCTACGATTAATTTCCCTGCCGCGGTTATTGTTGACGTTCCGCCTGCGGTTGTTTTATTAATTGACATGGTTACGTCAGATGCGCTTATACTATTATATATAATATTGCCTGAAGCAGAAATACTAACCGCAGGAACATCATTATCATGAGCCAGATTAATATTGCCTGAAGCGCTGACAGCAAGTTCATCGCTTACGATGCTTGCATTTGCTGTTATTCCTGCTGTTGTGGTATTCATGGTAAGGCTGTGACAGTTAATATCAGCGGTTATTTCTATCTCGGCGGCTTTTAGGGATACAATACCGCCTGACATACCGCTTACAGTCAGTTTTCTTAAAGCGTTTATCGTTGTTTCACCTGTAACATTATCATTATTAGTTACATTGGCTGTTATTTCCGACGTTCTTGCACTGTTGTATGAAATTTCACCATTACCGTTTAGATTTACTGCCGCGGCGTAATTATTCCCATCAAGTTTTATAACTTTTCCATTTGTAATATTTACTACATTACTGATAATACTGCCGTTAATTTCCAGTGAATTATTATCCGCGTCTATATCACCTGACTTTACGGTTGCCGCCGTAATTACTACATCGCCGCCCAATATAACATTACCGTTTATATCAAGATTGGCGATTGCGTTGATATTATTTTTTAATTCCGCGTGTCCGCTAACCGGTAATGCGTTAATTGTTAATGAGTGATTATATCCGTCTACTTCATCCAATTCTGTATAATCGGCGTTAATTACGACATCACTGCCTAATATTAAATTATCGTTTAAAATTAATTCGCCTATGCCGCTTACGCCGCCATAAAGCGTGGTTGGACCGTTTATTGTCAGCGAGTTTTTTCCTTCGATTATTTCATTTAAAATTATTTTAGACGCTGTTATTTCTATATTATCGTTGTCCAATGTAATTTTTCCGTGTACTTCAAACGCGCCGCCGAGCGAAATATTTTCGCTTGAAATTTTAACGCCGTCGCCGTTGACTCCGGGATAAAAATTAAGATTGCCTGTAGAATAATAATCGCCTAATAATTCAATAACTCCGCTAACGCCTGTTGAAAAAGTAAGATTTCTGCTGTTTTCATAACCGCCGCTTGCCGGTATTTCAAAAATATAAATATTCCCGCTTCCATAAGTTGAATATGCTATATTCGCGCCAAGATTATCATCCGCTCTGAGATATCTATACGGACCAGGAACCGGCAGTGAAAATCCTCCGTTATCAATTCCTGCGCGATAAACAATATGTGTATTATCAGGTATATGGTAATGGTAATGGATACGATTGCCTGTAACCGCGCCTGTGTATGTCGGCGAATCATATTGATGTACACACACCGCTCCTGTTCCATTTGTAAGGTTAATATTGCCTGTCCCCGCAAAGTTCCATGTCATTATGTACACCGCAGCGCTAGTGCCGCAATCAACTGAACCGCTGGCAGTTATCAACGCTCCTATCGTAACGGCGCCTGAAGTGTGGGACGCATTTACCGCAAACCTTTCACAATTTACAGGCGCTGTTATATTTATATTTTCAGCAGATAATGTTACAACGCCGCCTGTCACAGCGCCTGTTATATCGATATTTTTAGCGTTTACATTAACAGTCCCGCCGTTTGTAATACCGTTTATTATTAATTTTTCTACAGCGCCTAAAGTTGTTGTTCCGCCTGCGGCTGTTTTATTAATTGACACAATTACATCAGATCCGCTTACGCTGTTGTAAGTTATATTACCTGAACCTTTAAGATTCAGTTCAGTAATATTGTGATTTTGATTCAGATTTATATTACCGGCGGCATCAATACTGAGTTTTCCGCCTGAAGTAATTACAATTCCGCTGCCGTTATAATTAAAGCCTGCGGTTGATATAAGGCTAAGATCACCCGAAGAATAGTAATCGCCTGTTATATTAATAATTCCGTCTGTGTCGAATCTTACATTACGCTGATTCGCTTTGCCTTTACCTGAGGTAATATTTATTATATGAACATTGCCTGTCGCGGAAAGATCAATCTCGTCAAGTTGAACGCTGTCAGCTTCGATGTAAAGATAATTGCTGTATGATGAAAGATTAGTTCCATGCGTCGCATAGATAATATTTTTACCTGCCGGAGCATGATAATGAATTCTGTCTCCTGTAACATTGCCTGAATATTTTATCTCATTATAGATATTAGCGCATACCAATCCGTTTGGTGAATTAAGAAAAATATCGCCGCTTCCATCAAATATTCCTGCGATAATATATACCGCCGCAACCGCGTTGTGATCTGCCGCATTATTCCCTTTTGATACTGTTATAACATTGCTGCTGCCGTTTATCGTGACAGCTCCTGTGGTTCCGGCATTCAGCACAAGGCTGCGACAGTCAATATCGGCGGTTATTTCAATCTCGCCGGCTTCCAGCGATACAACGCCGCCTGTTATGCCGTGCGCAATCAGCTTACCAGCGGCGGTTATCGTTGTTTCGCCTGTAACACTACTATTGTTGGTTAGAACGGCTGTTACCACTGCTGTTCTGACACTGTTGTATGAAATTTCGCCGTTTCCTGTAAGATTTACCGCCGCCGCGTTGTTGGCGCCATTAAGTTTTATATAGCCTGCGGCTGTTATATTAATATTTGTACCTGTTACAGCTCCTGTTATTTCAGCCGATTTTATATTTAAAGCAGATCCAAGTTCGGCAGCGCCGCTGACAATTAAATCCATACCGGTATTTGCAGCCATAATAACAGAGTTATTTATAATTAAATTCTTATAATCGCCGCCAAATTCCCAATATGCCGTTTCACCAGGCGTGTCATTGTAATAACGTATTATACTTGCGGCATCGGATAACAGCGAAGAATATGTCACCTGATTCGAGGCGCCATAAAGTTCTATTTCGCCGCTGTTTGTAATAGTTGTTGCAACTGACAGATCAAATCCTTTTAAATCCAAAACAGCGCCGCTTTCGATTGTCAGGCTTTTACATTCAACATTAACGTCCAGTACAGGATGATTAGCAGTCTGTGGAATAATAATTATCGCGGATGTGTTACCGACAGGCGAAGCGGGCAGCCAGTTGCCGTTGTTATTCCATAAGCCTTGTCCGGCGCTGCCTTGTGAACCTGTCCAAATTGCGGTTCCGCTTTCATAAAATATTCCGATATTGTTATTACCATTTATGGCTGTGTATCCGTCGAACCAGCCTAAAAATCTGTCGGATTCGCACCATGAAATTGTTGTAGAAGTGTCTACATTATTAAAATTTATAATTGCCGGAGTTATTAATTTCCACCGCGCAAGTTTTGTAATAGCGGTTAATACAGAATCCTCTCTTGTCGTTAAACCGGTAATTATCACCTGTTCGCTGTTATCAGCAAAAGATACAACTGCGTTATCATTAACCGTTAATGACGAAAAAGTATTATTTCCTGTAAAACTGACATTTCCGCTACAAATAACATTATTAAAAATGTTATTGCTGTGTACAAACGCGCCGCTATTGAAAGTTACAGTTCCGCCGCTATGCGCAAATGTTCCGGGCGCGCCAACAGTCCATGTTCCTGTCACAATCATACTGCCGTTAAAAATCATACTGCCGTTTACGGTTAACTCATTAACAGTTAAACTGCCGGAATTCAAATTTAAAGTAAAACTCGGGTCAATTGTAATAGAATCTAATAAAACAGGATTTGCAATAGTTATTGTTGCATTAGTATCAATTATTACAGTATCAGATGGATCGGACCCCGGAATTTCATCAGTATCTGCCGGAGATCCGCCAACTAACCAGTTAGCTTCGTTTTCCCAAGTATTGTCTCCTCCGTCTCCTGTCCATGTATACTCTGCTCCCTGCGCAACTCCGGCGAGAAAAATAAAAAATATTAATAAAAAAGCGAATTTCTTCATTAAAGCCTTAAAAAATTATGTCTATGGCGGTTTGCAGCATATAAATGCCGTAAACCGCTTCGATAAACGACGTTTCAATGTCGTTTATATATAATTGTCGGCAAAACCCTCACCCTTCTTCTATATTATAGCATAACATATTGAAAAAATCCTATATTAAACACCTGTCCCAAAACCCCTATGCCGGTTAGCCGCTTGTTAACCGTTCTAAACTGTATTACATTAAACTCATGAAAATACTATTTATAGGCGGAACGGGCACTATCTCAAGCGCGATCACAAGACGGGCGGCGCAGTTGGGCTGGGATGTTTACCTGCTTAACCGCGGTAATAGAAAAAATGAGTTCAAAGAACAGGAATTTAAACATATCGCCTGCGATATCAGAGCAGAAGACGCGTCCTCAATCAGGGAAAAACTGGAAAAGGCTTTAGGCAAGGGAAACAAATTCGATTCAGTCGCCGAGTTTATCGCGTTTACGCCTGAACAAGCAGAAAAGGATTTCAATATTTTTGACGGTTTATGCAGACAATACATTTTTATTTCTTCGGCTTCGGCGTATCAAAAACCGCCGTCTTCGTATCTTATCACAGAAAGCTCTCCTCTCTCCAATCCGTTATGGAAATATACAAGAGATAAAATCGCCTGCGAGGAATATCTGATAGAAAAATACCGGCAAAACGGCTTCCCTGTTACAATCGTGCGCCCGAGCCACACCTATGACGAAAGAAGCGTCCCGCTCGGGGTGCACGGCGCGAACGGCAGTTGGCAGGTGTTAAAACGAATACTGGAAGGAAAACCGGTTATCATCCACGGAGACGGTACAAGTTTGTGGACTTTAACCCATAACAGCGATTTTGCGCGCGCTTTTGTACGTCTAATCGGAAATATCCACGCAATCGGAGAGGCTGTACAGATCACATCCGATGAAAGCGTAACATGGAATCAGATTTACGGCATTATCGCAGACTCACTGAACACGCCGTTAAAAGCGGTACATATCGCAAGCGAATTTCTGGATGAATGTTCACAGGGCGGATATGATTTTCGCGGAAGTCTTTTAGGTGATAAAGCAAACACAGTTGTCTTTGACAACGCCAAATTAAAAAGACTCGCGCCCGATTTTACAGCAAAAATACGCGCGGACGAAGGTATTAAAATGACTGTTTCCAACATACTGGCGCATAGCGAACTTCAAATCGAAGATCCTGAATTTGATAAATGGTGCGATAAGGTAATTTCTGCTCTGGAAACTGTAAAAAATACTATAAAAAACAGTTAGGTTTTTTTAACATCGCTTCTTTTATGCTCTCTCATCGTAAGAACCACGATCAATGTAAATAAACCCAGAAAGAAAAATATCGTTAGCAGGAGAGGAACTAAACTACTGCCTCCCTTTTCCTCAACAACCGCAGGCTCGCCGACTATCAAGACAGACGGATCTACAATCACAGTATCGTGCGTAAGAACGGCAAAAACACAGATAATCACCGTTATTATCATGACGGCAATAGCGCCAAGGCTTGCAAGACGGATAGGAAAATTTGATTTCTTATCAAGCGCCATAAAAACCATACCGCCCATGAGTATTATTCCTATCAAAACGCCAAAAAATACCATGTTTCCCTCCGCTAGACGAACTTATAGAAATATATGTAAAATGCCGCAAAACCGCGGCTTACGCATGATTTATTTTCGGCTTATTTTTCCTTGCTAATTACCGCGTATATTGGTATAATATAACTAAATCTATATTATAGTGAGGAAAAAGATGGCTCATAAAATCAGTGACGCTTGTGTTAGCTGCGGCTCATGTGTCGGCGACTGCCCGTCGGAAGCGATTTCCGAAAAAGACGGTCAATATCAGATTGATCCTGAAAAATGCACAGACTGCGGAGCTTGCGTAAGTACATGCCCGACAGAAGCGATTTCAGCCGGTTGAGGTTTTGTTTTCAGTTAGAACAGGCAAGGGGTTAGCCCTTGCCTTTTTTTTAATTTTTTTGTTCCCGTTTAACAGTTTTACCCAGACTGCGGCTCCATCCGTTGAATTTCCGGAAATCAAGCGCCTTGATCCCGGCGATCTGGCTTTCAGGCAGTTTACAAGCGACGTTCATGCCAACAGAAGGCGTTTAGCCGGCGCCAGGGGCGTAAATGCCGAAGAGATTGCTGAATACCTGACTATTTACCAATACAGGGTAAAACCTGAAGACGATATTTTATTCCTTGCCGCGCGCCTCAATGTTCCCTACTCGGCTTTGGCAAGCCTTAACGGGCTTAACAATCCGTCGGCGCTCCAGCCCGGTAAACCGCTGCTGCTCCCCTCCTGCCCCGGAATCTTCATACCTTCAAATATTAATACAGACCTTGAAAAACTGCTTGGAGCGGCAAGACAGGAAACAAAATCGTCATCTGTAGAAATAAAAATAAGATTTGGCGATAAATCTGAAGCTTATTTATTTGTTCCGGGCGCGGATTTTACGCCGACAGAAAGAGCGTTTTTTTTAAACTCGGGATTCAGATTCCCGTTGCGCCAATACCGCATTACAAGCCGTTACGGTATAAGAAACGATCCGATAACGGGAAACATTTCGATGCACAGAGGCATCGATCTAGCCGCGCCGGAAGGGACAGAGGTTTTTGCCGTAGCTGACGGAGTTGTAACTCAGGCGGGTTATGATCCTGTTTACGGAAACTACGTGATCATCAGACACAGCAATAGCTGGACAAGTCTGTACGGACACCTGCAAATTATTGAAACGGTCTTGCGGAACGAAGTAAAATCAGGTAGTCTAATAGGAAGGGTAGGAACTACAGGCCAATCCACAGGCCCGCACCTTCATTTTGAATTGCGGCAGGACGGGAAACCATTCGACCCGGCAGGAAGGCTCCGTCCCTAGAAACCGGCGGAAATAAAAATCGGATAAGAGAGTATGCCAACACCCATAAAACTACTGGCAGTTTTACTGCTTGTTCCATGTTTCTCTTTATATGCGGAAATTTTTCGCACATCTGTTGAAGGCAGTATAGAAATATCTCCCGGCTCGCAGGAAACAAGTATTCCCATCGGCATTCACAGTTCTGTAATAATATCCTTAGGCGCGGACGCGCGTTTTTTAAGAGGAATAGAAATCGAAATAACAGCGCCCCAAAGCTGGCTGCCGTACAGGGGCTCTCTTTTAATGGCAATGTACAATCACTTAAATCCGCAGACAGCGACAGGGGTAAGCGACATCGAAGGCACAAGGCTGACGATGGATTCCCTTCCGTCGCGGCTCAGGATTCTTTACCATGTCCCGCTGCGGGCGCAGCACGGACTTAGGACTACCACATCCGCGATTGTCGCGCCGTCAGCTTTTATCCAGCCTGCGTCGTTTCCGGTACTGTTCAGATTAACGCAGGCAAGCAAGGGGCTTCCCGACGAATTCGAAAACATCATGTTTAACCTGACCGCAAGACCGATTTTAAGCGATGAAGGAGCGATAAGGCTTATTCCCCGCTACCCGCCTCAACTGAGAAACAGACCTTTTACCGTCCTAATCGACGACAATGTAATAGCCAATATTTCCGAGCAAATAATGCTGAAAGAAGGCGAGCACCACCTTGTCATTCTTTCCGAGGATTACCGCAATGAAAGCAGAAGATTTGTCGTGGAAAGGGCGAAAATTGTCGATATAACCATCGATTTACAAGATCCAACCCCTATTATTATCTTTGAAGGACCTCAAAATTCGCAAGTTTTTCTTAATAATAGCCCGGTTTTGCGAAACAGAGAGCCTATAAACGTGGAGCCGGGGATGCACGAAGTCAGGTTCCAGGTCGGCGATTATACCGTCACAAGGTCTTTAAACGTACAGCGCGGAAAAACCTACAGGGTTGCTTTAGCGGTCGATTTGACCGTCCAGGAAGAAGAATAAAAATATTCGTAATGAAAGGCGCTCCCTCTACCGATATTCAAAATGTCGGGGGTATAGTTCCCCTCCCAAATCACTATAACTCCGATATGCCTCAAGGGCATGGAGCTGTTCGAAACAAAATCGGGCAGCTCTTTTTATTTTCCAAACAATAATCTATAATGCTCCCATGCAGAACAAACAAGCAGACAGTGAAATTCAGGTAAAACTAAAACCTTTTCTCGGAATCCGCCCCGGCGTGTACCTTACAATCCTCTATTCGTTTATAATACTGCTTGTTCTCTTTATCCTGCTTTTTCTGCCCGGTATAAAAAACCCTGGTTCTATGTTGATTGTTAAAACAGAACCTTCGGGCGCCGCCGTCAGAGTAGACGGCATTTACATGGGTGTTTCTGACGACAGGATATTCGTCCCGAAAGGAACGCATACAATCGAGGCTGTAATGCCCGGTTTTAAAAGCGAGGCGCAAATTCATGAAATACCTTCCAGAACTTTCGGATCGAGATTTTCGCCTCGCATTTACACGCTTGAATTTAAATTGACGGCGGAAGACCCCGCTGCGTCATTCGCGCTTTACGCCGCAGATTTTGCAAAATGGACATTCGCGGGCGAGCCGACCGCTGTTTGGCAAATACCCATGAGCCTTTCAGAAGGAGCTTACCGTGTTGGAAACACGGATCTTTTTGCGAGAGAAGAACTCTACGACATACTAAAAGCCGCTTCCCGCTTTTCTGTGACAAATGCCGCGTTGCGCGATTTGATCCGCGCGAAAGTTCTTTTAGACAATCATGGAAACGCACCCTCGCCGGTATCGCTCCTTGGATCAATTTCCGATATACTGGATTTTCTTTCACAAACAGATGGAAGCGCGCAATGGCTTGAACAAACACTGCCGAGAGAAATTTCAGCTTTAATAAAAGCCTCAAACTGGCAGAAAGAGCCGTCAGTAAAAACCAGACAGAGAACCCTTCCTGAAGCGGATATTCCTTCACGGCTTTCTTTGGAAGGCATGAATTTTACAAGAGTCCGTTATTCGGATCAGCATCTTAATAATTCGGGCGATGTCGCCGTATCTGTACCGCTTTTCATCCCTTTTAACAACAACTACCTTATCAGTGAAAGAGCGGTGTCAAAAACGTTATTTGAAACTTTTTTAAATGAAAACCCAGAATGGAGGGATCAGACAACGGATTACCTCGATGAAATCGCGGCTTTCCCGTTTGAAACAGATTCCGGCGTCATTACAGGCGTAACATGGTACGCGGCGGACGCTTTCTGCAAGTGGCTTTCAACAAGGCTTCCTTCATCTCTGGCGGGTATGGAAGTAAGATTGCCGACAGAAGCAGAGTGGAAATTCGCCTGCGTTAACGATGACAGAATGTTAAATACGATCAGCAGATTCGGCGGATGGGAATGGACAGCGGACCCCTTCGCTCAGCTTTCGCATATAATCCCCGCTTCTGAAAACGCGATAAAAACGTTAAGCTCGCCTGAACGAGCGCTTGCCGGAAGACCTTTTATTCTGACACAAAGCCACGCGGCGCCTCAGGCTTACGGCAGTTCTCTCCCGCCCGATTTATCTTCGCCGATTGTAACATTCAGAGCGGTAATAGCTCCGGTTACGGCAACCGCGCCAAAGAAGTAAAATTATGAGTGAAGGAATAAAAATAATCGCTCAAAACCGCAAAGCGCGCCACGATTATTCGATAGACGAAACTTATGAGTGCGGAATTGAGCTCCTTGGGACTGAGGTAAAATCCTTCCGCGACGGAAAAATTTCGTTTCCCGACGCATGGGCGGAAGTAATAAACGGCGAAATATGGGTGCGCTCCCTTATAGTCGCGGAAAACCCGTTTTCCTCGATTTTTAACCATGAACCTGACAGAAAAAAACGCCTGCTCCTTCACAAAGAAGAAATAAAACGAATCAACAGGAAAGTAGAAGAAAAAGGCTATACCCTCGTTCCGCTGTCATTTTATTTTAAAAAAGGCAGAGTAAAGGTCGAATTAGGACTTTGTAAAGGTAAAAAAGCCTATGATAAACGCGCCAATATAAAAGAAAAAGACTTGAAACGCGAAATTGCCCGTGAATTCAGACACGGACTCTCTTAAATTATATTAATTATCTCTATCTTGAACGTTTTTCGATGATTTCAAGCATCAAAAGAAAGGTAAATATCAATAAACCGGCGCAGAGAGCGGTTATTTTAATAATTTTATCGGAAATAAAATCGGGTTCGGAGGCGATATATATGTTTCCCGCGCTGGTTTGGGTCACTTTCGGGCTTCCAAGACCGACAATACGTATAAATCGCTCGTCTTCCTGGCCGTACCCCATCTGACGGGCGTGAATTAACAGTGTATCCTGATCGTAAAGCAGGTTATTTCTGGTTCTGTCCAGATCCTCGTTTATGAATCCCAAATGCCCTATGTTGTCCAGTTGTCTTTCTTTTTCCGCCAACAGGTAATTATACGCTGATAAACCCGCAGGGCCGGACAAAAAAGAAAAAAGCGCGTAAACAATGACTGCCGCCCATAAACCTATCAGGTATTTTGAGAATCTCATAACTCGATTAACGGTGGTTTTTTGTCTTTTCTTTAAGCATTGACAACCGGAAAACCATAGGTTATCCTATATATAGTATTGAAAACGGATAAAAGTACCGATAATTAACAATAAGTG
>WQSF01000005.1 GCA_009788065.1 Treponema sp. | reverse complement strand
ATTAATAAAATTACAGAAATTACCAGTCATGTAAAAAGCGGTTCGGATGAAATGCTTGGCGGCGCAAAAGAAGTAATTGATGAAAGCGTTAACCTTGCGTCTGTTAATCAGGAAATAACCTCAAGCATGAAAGAAATGGCTTCGGGAGCGGATCAAATCACTTCGGTAATAGGGCATGTTAAAAAGATGAGCGATAAAAACCGCGAAAATATTACTTCGCTTGGAAGTGAAGTTTCGCGTTTTAAGGTAGATTAACAAATCTTAACTTTATAAACATCGAGTTCATCGTCTGTTTTAAACGGTTCAAATGTATATTTATTACGTCCGTTATTTTTGGACTTGTATAGCGCAATATCGGCGCATTTAATATATTCGCTGTCTATGTGCGAATATTTTACCGTACCGGTTGTGCCTCCGATGGAAATTGTGACAAAACCGGTTATGGTGTTGGTTTCGTGAGGTATTTTTAATTCTCGTACTTTAGTAAGTAATTTATTAGCGATAAGCAAAGCGCCTTTTTCGTCGGTATTCGGAAGCACAACGACAAATTCTTCGCCGCCGTATCTTGCGGTAAAATCTTCTTCCCTTATAATTGTTTTTGAAAGAACTTCCGCAATATTTTTAAGACAGTTGTCACCCTGATCATGACCGTATGTGTCGTTATATTTTTTAAAGAAATCAATATCTATCATTAGTATGCTTAATTTGCCGTTTGTTCGGGAATGTGATTTAATGATTTTTTTAAGGTTGCCGTCAAGAAAGCGCCTGTTGTAAATACCGGTTAGCGGATCGAGAATTGTCATTGTAAGGAATTCGCCCAATGTTTCAATTTCGTTTTTATCGATTGCTTCCTGATCCGATAAATCCCAGTCAGAATATATCTGAGTTATTTGTTTTACGATATTACTGAGCGGTTCCAGCAATTTTACTACAAAAATATCTACAATAAAAACAATTGCAAAAATTAAAAGCATCATTCCGGCGAAGAGATATGTTACTCCGGTTTGGAGAGCTTCTCCTGTTGTAAAAATATCAACAGATGCCATATACCAGTTTAACGCCGGTATCGCGCAGACTGCTGTAATTCCTGCCGTATGCTTTGTGCTAAACAGCAGTATCTCCTTGTTATTAAGTTTATCTATTTTTGCAATAATTTCTTCGCCGATAACACCCATGGCTTCTTTTATACCGGTTTTATTTGTTACAAGATCGATATTTTTCGCTCCTGTTATTTCTCCGGCGGCGTTAAAGAAATAAAAATCATTTGCTTCCGAATAATTTACGTATGTTTTATTCACAAAGTCCGATAAATTTATTCCTGTTCCCACTATTCCAAGAGGAACCATATCGCTGTTATAAACAGGAGCGTTAATCCAGAGATTTGTTACATTTAAATTTGGGTTATGGTTTATATTAAAATTATATAATTTTGTTTCATAAAGAGTCATATTATACCAGTAATTTTCAGGATTATCCGGATCAACTTTATACGGTTCATTATTAATTGTATAAAATATTTTATCTTTATCGTTCACCCAAAAAATGTAATTACCTGTTATCGCGCGGCTGTATGCCGCCATTTCTTCAAACGCGAGTCGTTGTAACTCGGGAATGCCCGGTTGCGTAAAGTATCGCATAATTAACGGAGAATCCGCCATTTTAAGCACTATGGCAATTTCCGCATTTACAGACGCTTCCAGTCTGAGACGCTCAAGTTCTACGATTTTTGATAATTCGCTTCCGGCGTTTATATGCAGCGCCTGATCCATTAACAATACAAAGGTAATACTCCCGGAAATTAATATAAATAAAAATAAAATTAATGAAAAAAGGATAAATCTTCGCCTCATTGAAATTTGGCGTTTATTGGTGACGGGTATTGAAAATATATTTTTATTTGTCATTTATTAAGCCCTCCACATTATATTACATTATTTCATATTAATAAAGTTTAATTTTATAATTTACCTTAAAGAAAATAAGGGCTACTAGACATTAATTTACTAAAAGCGTAGAATGTTAACAGAGAATAAATAGAGATTATTAAATGCAAATTACTGAACTTGTAGCCGAACTGGTTCTCCAGGTTGGCATTATTTTATTTGCTGTCCGTATGTTTGGACAACTTGCAAAGAAGATCGGGATACCTTCGGTGCTGGGCGAATTGCTGGCAGGCGTTTTGATTGGTCCATACGCTCTTGGCGGTATTACGCTGCCGGGTTTTCCACACGGTATTTTTCCTTTAGCGTTAAACTCGGGGCTTGCGGTAAGCGTTGAATTATATTCATTTGCTACCGTTGCTTCGATAGTCTTGCTTTTTGTTTCCGGTCTCGAAACTAATTTAAGTTTATTTTTAAAATATTCAGTCGCAGGCGGTATAATCGGCATCTCAGGCGCCATTCTTTCCTTCGCTGTTGGAACACTGTGCGGCGCGATCATGTTCGATTCCACTTTTTTAGATCCCAAATGTTTGTTTCTGGGAGTAATAGCCACAACAACTTCTGTCGGTATTAGCGCGAGAACATTATCTGAAAAGAAAAAAATTGATTCTCCCGAGGGCGTTACAATGTTAACCGCCGCTGTTTTCGACGACGTGTTGTGGATCATTTTACTGGCTGTGGTGCTTGGAATTGTTTCGATTCTTGGAGGAAACTCGGCAAGCGGCCTTTCCGTTCAGGTCATTTTATTAATGGCGGGAAAAGTTTTTGGTATCTGGCTTGGGGTTACGGCTCTTTTATTGTTTTGTTCAAAAGCGCTTGCAGGCTTTTTTAAATTTTTTAAAAACAGTCTTGATTTTTCTGTTCTCGCTCTTGGGTTTGCTTTAATTCTTGCCGGCATTCTTGAGAAACAGGGATTGGCTCTGATCATCGGCGCGTATGTCGCGGGGCTCTCGCTTTCTAAAACTGATATTGCGGCGGTTATACAGGAACGTATCCGTCCATTGTATGAATTTTTTGTGCCGATGTTTTTTGCGGTCATGGGCATGATGGTTAATGTACGCGAAATTATTTCGCCGCCTGTTTTAATATTCGGCGCTGTTTATACACTCGCTGTAATTCTTTCAAAAGTGGTCGGCGCCGGCAGTCCCGCGCTGCTTCTTGGTTTTAACCGCGTCGGCGCTCTTAGAATCGGAACCGGAATGATTCCGCGCGGCGAAGGCGCGTTAATATCCTGCGGTATCGGGCTTGCGATAGGCGTTCTGGACAACAGGCTTTTCTCCGCCGCGATTTTAATGATCTTCCTTACCATTGTTGTATCTCCTCCGCTTTTAGGCATAATGCTAAAAATAAAAAAACAGGGAACAAGAAAAGCAGAAAATCACGACGACAGTATCAGCGATGTATGGGATTTTGGTACGAAAGAAATCGCCGATCTTGTTATGGATACTCTTTTAAACGAATTGCGCAACGAAGGTTTCTATGTTCAGACCATGAACATGGACGAAGGTATTTCTAAAGCCCATAAAGACGACGTCGCGCTTTTCATTACCGAAGAAGAAAATATAATAACCATAACAACGTCAAAAAAAGATATGCCGTTTGTAAAAAATGATTTATACGAAGTAATACTCGATCTTTCACATTCAATCGAAAAACTGATAAATTCCATCGAACCTGATGAAATGAAAAAAGATCTTCTCGATCCCGAGGCGCGCACCACAAAAGACATTCTTGCGCTTATCGACCCTGATTGTTTTTCAATGGATTTAAAAGGCGAGACAAAGGAAGAAATAATAACAGAGCTGGTGGATATGCTCTCAATTTCCGATTCTCTGCTGGATCGTAATCAGGTTTTGGCGGATGTGCTTGAACGAGAAAACACAATGAGTACCGGAATGAATCACGGTATTGCTTTACCGCACGGAAAAACAGACGGAATTGCTTATACCGCTGTTGCTGTCGGCATAAAAAAATCAGGCATTAATTTTGGATCTATGGACGAACAGCCTTCCCGGATTTTTGTCCTTATTGTTTCGCCGAAGCAAGCCTGCGGAATGCATGTGCAGTTTCTTGCCGCCGTAGGCTCAATATTAAGCGATGAAAATATGCGGGAAGCGATAATTAACGCTGAAGATCCTCAAAAAGCTGTAGACTTGTTCATGAAAAGAAAACTTTAATATTTATTCTATATTCCCGCAATTCATGTTAGTATAATAACATGGCTGTAAAAGTAACGTCTTTACAGGACTGGGATATACAAAAAATTATTGACGGGATAGGACAGCCCAATATAAGGGCTGTGATCTATTTCTTTTCACCGTCATTCGAAGATAAAAAAATACATAAAGCAATCGCAAGCGCTTTTTCAGGCGCTGTATGCGCCGGCGCTTCAATGCACGGCGGCTGGTCGAGTTCGGGCGCGTTAAGAAACGGTATTACAATCATGTCTCTTTCCTCCGATGAAGTTGATGAAGCTTATATTTCGTTTCAGGAAGGGGTCAAAAGAGATCCTATTTTAGCTGCTCATCTTGCCATTGCGGAATTAAGATATAAAACCGCAGGGCAGAATATCAATCCCGACGAATATCTTGGTTTAATATTTTTTGACGGTTTATGTCTCGGCGAATTGATAATGAAAGAATTCTCCATGGAGAAAGGTTTAAACATGGCTTTTGTCGGCGGCGCCGCCGCGGACGAAATGACATTTACAAAAACATATGTTTCATCAGGCGACAGAATTTCAAGCGACGGGCTTGTTGCAGTTATTTTAAGAATGAAGATTCCTTTTTTCTTTAACCATTATGTTCATTACTCGCCTACCAATACATCCTTTACAATTAACCGCGTAGAAATTATGCAGAGAATTGCTTGGGAGATTGACGGCGAGCCTGCCGCAGAAATTTACGCAAGACATGTCGGTGTTAAAAAAGTGGAAGATTTAACGCTGGAAGTTTTTGCGCGAAATCCTCTTGGACTTGTTTTAGGAGACAGCGTTTATCTTCGCAGTCCCAATGCTGTAGTAAACGGCAAGGGGCTTCAGTTTTACTGTTACATCGAAGCCGGAACAAAAGTGTACCTGTTAAAACAGGGAGATATTATCGCAAATGCGCAAAACAGTATAACCGGCGCCGAACAGTTTCTGCCCGGTATTCAAGGTTGTCTTCTTTTTAATTGTATTCAACGTTATCTGGAACTTGAAGGGCGTAAAATTATAGATAGGTTTAACAGTGTGTTTAATAAATATCCCATGATTGGTTTTAACACATACGGCGAAGAACTTTTTACCCATCATAATCAAACATTAACCGCTGTATTTTTCGGAACGCCGCCCGAACAGGGAATGACAGATCCTTATAAAGCAAAACGCCTTTTTCATTATACTGACAATAAACTTAAATCGCTTGTTTTTGATATTGTAAGCCGAAGCGAACTTTTAAATATTACAATTTCATATTTAAAGAGAAGCATGGATTCGCAGACAGACGATGCATCTCATGTAAATTATGAAACCATCCGCAAGAATCTGGACGCAATGATCGAGCAGTCCAATGTTTCCAAAGTGGATATCGAAAAAATGCTTGTTGTTTATCAAAACAATGTGGAAAAAACCGGAGAGTATGTTTTTAGTATTGTAGATGAAATCAGAAATCAAAATAACCGGCTTGTGGAGCTTCGTGAAGAAGCGGAAATAGCAAACCGCACAAAGAGCAGTTTCCTTGCAAGCATGAGCCACGAAATACGCACGCCGATGAACGCCATCACAGGAATGGCGGAGCTTCTTCTAAGGAGCGATCTTGGCGACGAGGCGAGAGGTTACGCGCAAGACATCAAACAAGCCGGTAACAATCTTATTTCGATCATTAATGACATTCTGGACTTTTCAAAAATTGAAGCCGGTAAAATGGAGATTGTTCCCGTTAATTATCTGCTTTCTTCCTTGATTAACGATACTGTAAACATTATCCGCACGCGGTTAAAAGATAAACCAATCCGCTTTTTTACAAACATTGACGGAAAGATACCGAACAGATTATACGGTGACGAAGCGCGTCTTCGCCAGATATTGATTAATCTGCTTTCCAATGCGGCAAAATTTACCGAGAGAGGGCATATCAGTCTGTCAATTACAATGCGGCAGTATAAGGGCAATAAGGTTTGGCTGGATTTTTCTGTTACCGATACAGGGAAGGGTATAAAACCCGAAGATCAGAAAAAACTTTTCGGCGAATTTGTTCAGGTCGATTTAAAAAGGAACCGCAATATAGAAGGAACCGGGCTTGGTCTTGCGATTACAAGACGGCTGTGTTTAATTATGGACGGAGACATCAATGTAGACAGCGAAGAAGGAAGCGGCAGCACTTTCAATGTTACTATTCCGCAGATTGTTGACTCTGTCGAACCTTTCGCCGCTGTTGATAATGCCGCGAATAAGAAGGTGCTGGTTTTTGAAGGAAGAGTTATCTACGCAAAGTCAGTATGCTGGTCTTTAAGAAACTTGGGCGTTCCCTATGTAATGGCTACAAATATCGAAGATTTTACAAAAGCGCTTTACAGTGAAAAATGGTCGCTTATACTTTCCGGTTACGGTATTCATGACAAGATCAAAAAGGCGATGAAGAAACCGGCTTCCGCGTTTTCAGGAGGAATAAAACCGCCTCTTGCGCTGATGATTGAATGGGGAACGGAGGCGCTTATCCCGGATGTGCGTTTTGTTTCTCTGCCGATTCAATCAATTTCGATTGCGAATATTTTAAACGGCAAAGATGAAAGCAAAGTATCTTCCGATACTTCCGCCGTTTACGGTATTGTCCGTTTTTCATTTCCCAATGCGCGCGCGCTTGTTGTCGATGATATCCCGACAAATTTAAAAGTTACAGAAGGGCTTTTGGCTCCGTATCATATAAAAGTTGATTCGTGCCTAAGCGGAGCGAAAGCGATAGAGATGGTAAAAAATAAAGATTACGATATTGTTTTTATGGATCATATGATGCCGGAGATGGACGGAGTGGAAGCTACCGCGATTATACGCGACTGGGAAAAGGAAGAAAAAATTAAAAACGCTTCTTTAAACGCGCACGGCAGCGGAAAGAGGATGGCTATAATCGCGTTAACCGCAAATGCTGTCTTTGGTGTCCGCGAAATGTTTATAGAAAAAGGTTTTGATGATTTCCTCGCGAAGCCGATAGATGTAACATCGCTGGATGAAATAATTATCAAATGGATATCGAAAGAAAAAAGAGAACAGGCTGTTGTTGTAAAAAAAGAAAATGATAAAAAATCACGTATCCCTGAGATAAACGGAGTAGATGTACATAGAGGAATTACTCTGACAGGCGGAACAGAAGCGGGATATTATTCCGTACTGTCTCAATTCTGTAAGGACGCGCAGGACAGATTGAATTTTCTCAGAAACACCGTTAATAAAGATAATTTAAATTTGTTTATTACTCATGTTCACGCGCTAAAGAGCGCGTCGGGAGCCATCGGCGCTGCGGATTTATCAGCGCAAGCCGCGTATTTGGAAGAAGCAGGCAAAGAAGAAGACTGGGCTTTTATTAATGGAAATTTTGACAGGTTCATGGAAAATCTTTCTGAACTGGTTGAAGATATTACGGTTGTTTTGGAATTAAGATTCCTTGCGGAAAAAGGAAACGCAAACAGTAAACCTGTTATAATATCTGGCGATAACGAAAAATTATATGAACTGCTAAAACAGCTTGAGGATGCGTTAAGATCAAACAACGCCGAAAAAATTGATCGCATATTAGATGAAATTAACGCTCTATCCAAAGATAAAAGTATAAGTGATATTATTGATCGAATATCCGATGACATACTTATAACCGAATTTGAAAGTGCGATTGAGTTAATAAAAAAGATACTTCTTGACAAGGTTTAGGTTTTGTGGACATACCCGGTTTATTAAGGTATAATGAACTATGCAGGGCGAAAAAGCTTTAATTATAATGGTGGATGACAACCCCGCGAATCTCCGCATAGGTAAAAATATTTTATCGCAGAAATACGCCGTCGCTACCGCGCCTTCAGCGGAAAAACTTTTTAATCTTTTAGAGAATAATATTCCCGACGTAATTCTTTTAGATGTCGATATGCCGGATGTTGACGGTTATCAGGCGATTAAAATGTTAAAAAATAAACCGGAGACCGCTAATATCCCTGTTATCTTTCTTACAGCCAGAACTGAATCTGACGCGGAACTTGCCGCGCTTACGCTCGGAGCTGTGGATTATATAGCAAAGCCGATTCAACCCGCGCTGCTTCTTAAACGCATAGAAATTCATTTACTTTTGGAACATCAGAGAAAAACGCTTGAACAGCAGGCGCATGAGCTTA
The DNA here is from genome assembly GCA_009788065.1 of Treponema sp. Lineage (GTDB taxonomy): Bacteria > Spirochaetota > Spirochaetia > Treponematales > Breznakiellaceae > WQXQ01. Next base: position 54,009 of record WQSF01000005.1, on the reverse strand, counting down.
AATATTTTAACGAAAATCTTCAAAAAATGGTTGATGAAAAAACACAGAGCATATTGTCGCTTCAAAACGCTCTTCTAAAAACAATGGCGGAGCTTGTTGAATACCGCGATGATATAACAGGCAGGCACATTGAACGTACGCAGAAAGGACTTAGAATTCTTTTAAACGAAGTAATCGCGAGCAACGCTTATCAGGATGAAACAAAGGATTGGGATGTAGAGCTTCTTATCCAATCCTGCCAGCTTCACGATGTCGGTAAAATATATATCAGCGACAGCATTTTAAGAAAGCCGGGTAAACTTGATTACGATGAATACGAAGACATGAAAATTCACACTCATGTCGGAAAGCAGATAATGGAGAAAGTTGAGGTGCTTGCACAGGAGAGTGATTTTTTAAAATACGCAAAAATTTTCGCCACAAGCCATCATGAGTGGTGGGATGGAACCGGATATCCTAATAAATTAAAAGGAGCGGATATTCCGCTTTTAGGGCGTATAATGGCGATTGCGGACGTATACGACGCTCTTGTTTCAGTACGTCCGTATAAAAGCGCTTATTCTCACGAAGATGCTGTGCGTATAATCTTGGAAGGAAGCGGGACTCACTTTGATCCTGCATTGGTTGAAATATTTAAAAAGGTGGCTGATTCTTTTAAAGAATAATTATTCAACAGGAGTAAACATTGATAATAGGAATAGACGTAGGAACAACAATAACAAAAGTCGTTTCAATTGAAAACGGAAAAGTTATAAAAAAAATTAAAACAAGAGCGCAGGATGCCGTAACTGCCGCGACAGGCGCATTTGGAAAAATTGTTCTTGAGAACGGTATTAAAATTAACGCGATAGAAAGAATCGTGATAACCGGAGCAGGAGCGACAAAAATTAAAGAAGATATATTCGGTATTCCCACAGGTAGGGTGAACGAAATTCAGGCGATTGGAATCGGAGGAATGTTCCTGTCTGAAATGAGTAATATTATTATTACCAATATTGGAACGGGAACTGTAATTATCGAAGCGGGAGATAAAGGCATTACGCATTTTGGCGGATCCGGCGTCGGCGGCGGAACAATTCTTGGGCTTGCGAAAAAACTTCTTCCGGTCGCCGAGTTCCGGGATATTATGGAACTTGCGAAAAACGGAAAAGTAAATCAGGTTGATCTTCTGCTCGGCGACATTACCGATACAAGCATCAGTTTTTTAAACGGTGAAAACACCGCTTCCAATTTCGGTAAAATGCTGGATACGGCAAACCACAGCGATATTGCTCTTGCGATTATTAACATGGTGTTTCAGGTAATCGGTGTTCTTTCCGTTTTTGCCGCGAAAGCTAAAAATTTAAACCGCATTGTTGTTACAGGAAACGGCAGCAGAAATCCTTTGGGGCAGAAAGTTCTTGCAGACATTTCCACGCTGTACGGAGTCGAATTCTTTTATCCTGATTGCGCTGAATATACGACAGCGATTGGCGCCGGATTATCAGACTGGAATAACCATTAGGAACAATGTTCCCTTGTTGTCTTCCGATTTAAGTTTTACAGAGCCTTTTATTTCTTTTAAGCGGTCGCGTACCAGGTTTAAGCCGATTCCTCTTCCGCCGTGAATGCCTTCCGTCTCCGCGGTGCTGAAACCAGGCGAAAAAATCGCTTTCATCAATAAGTCTCTGTTATCAATGTCTTCTTTCTTGATCAGTTTGCGGCTAACGGCTCTTTCGCCGATCTTTTTATAATCAAGACCTCTGCCGTCATCAGAAAGTTTAATCTGAATGCTCTTACCGTCGGGCGCCATCTTAATAGAAAGTTTTACAATGCCTGTTTCATTCTTGCCTTTGGCTTTTCTCTCAGCCGGTAATTCAATTCCATGTAAGGCGGAGTTGCGGATAAGCTGCATGAGTATCTCTTTCATTTCGCGTCTTGGACCTTTTTCTATCGCTTCTGTGTCTATATCGCTTGCGATAAATTTGATTTTCTTTTCAAGATCATCCGCGACTTTGGAAGCGGTTTTTGTAAGCGAGTCAATTAGAACTTTCTGCCTTTCGTTCTCGCCGTCTTTCTTCGGCTCGTTAGTATCTTCCGCGTAGGACTGCAGTTTGTTGATGATGTCTCTGAAACCTTCTTTTTCTTTTGAGATTTTTTCGATATCCACTGTCAGGTTTAGCATTTCTCCAAAGGGAACTTCTCCGCGCATCTCGCGAAGTTTCTTTATCTTGGATTCAAGGTTATGCACCTTGTTGCCAAAAACATTTAATCCCAATATTACCGCGTTGGATTTTATTGCGTGAATCGACTGATAAACTTTTACAAGTGCGTCGTGCGCGGACAGAGCTTCGTTTTTTAATATCTTATCGATAGAGTCAAATTCATGTTCCATGTCCGACATAAAATCGTTAAATACATCGGGTTTAACCTGAATAAGTTCAAAGACAGCCTGCATTTCTTCCTGCCGTCTTGCTTCTTCTTCGGCGAGTCTCTGCTGCAGCTCTACCCTTGTGGTTATATCGTAAACTGTTACCAGAATATAAACATCTCCGCGTCCGCGCTCTACCGTGGCAAACGCGAACTGGAAAACCTTTCTGTCGCCTGTCTCTTTATTTACATAGTGAAGTTCGTTAAGAGGGTTAATTTCCTCAAGCATATCCTGATCGTAAGTGCGTTCAAGAATCATTCCAAAATAATCTTTAATAGCTTCAAGTTCGTTCTGGCTGACAGAATCGTAAATAATATCTGTAAATAATTTTCCGAATAGTTTTGTGTCAGAAAGCATTTCTTCGAGGTAGCGCGAATAGTGGTCTTGAATAATATAATTTTTATCCATAAAGAAAAGACCGATCTTCATGCTGTCTTTCATGACGGCGATCTCATCGCGTTCGGCAAGATGGGTCATGTCATACAGGGAGATAAGCGTACCGCCGCCGCCGGGAAGGCTGTGAGACGCGGCTTTAAAATATCTTTTTTGACCGTTCAGCGAAAATTCCCAGTCTTCTCCGTAATCATCTTTTTCTTTTAATAATTTACCGGCGTGTATTTTTAAGCTTCTTCCCGGGAAAAGGTCGATAAGAGGACGTCCCTGTGCCAGTACCGGTTCCGACGTGCCGCCGAGTTCCGAAAGGGTTTTACTTGCGTATACGACCTGGTTCTTCTCATCGATCATGGCGACAAAGTTTTCTGTTGACGCGAGAAGATCCATGAATGAGTTCTGGTGCTCAAGCGCTTTATTAAGAACAATGGTCGCGGACCTTGTTAAAAGAAGCATAATGATACTGCAGAAAAGCGAGATTACCCAGTTCATTAAAATTGCGAACATCGGCATATTTCCGCTGATCGGCGCTCCTCTTAACAGCAGAATAGCGACAAATATATTGGAAATAATTATGAAAACAAGGGTTCTGTAAAAATTGGAATAAATACAGCTTATCGCGCACAGGAAAATACAGATTAAAAGATAATGCGAGTTATGCCAGTTGCATAACATCATGAGCGTGGTATAGAACAACAGCAGTACGAACGGAACATTCAGCGCCATCTTATAGTGATTGATCGAATTTCTGATAATTGCGGTTACTATCAGCAGGGTAACAATCATGACAAGACCGGCAATGCTGTAATTAACATATATTTCGGAAATGTATGTCTCAATGATATACGCGGCGCTTAAAAAGACAATTATCGCAATCGAAGAAAAATTCGCGATACTTCTTAATCTTGTATTTTCTGTTTTCTTTACAGCCATGGATTACCTTCCTTAGAGAGACTGAATTGAAGCAATCGGGTAAGTTAAATCATTTACCGCAACCATTTGAATCGCGTGATTAACCACATTTAAGGTAATATCGGTATCCTGTATGTATTCATTATCCAGTTGAATCCACATTTGATCCGCTGAATGAACCGTAATTTTTTTTCCTTGAACAAACACGCAATTTTTTGGACGTTTGCCTTTAGAATATCTTCTCATGGAATTCAATGTTTTTAAAGGATGAGAAGCTTTAATGAGAGCGATGTCTAAAATCCCGTCATCCGGCGTCGCGTCATGAACACCGGTTTTTTTTCCGGCATAATAAGGACCGTTCGCTACATGGATAAGGCAGTAGTTTCCCGAGTAGTCTTTATCGTCAATTGTGATCGTATACTCGCGCGCCGCTATTTTTCTGTCGAATGCCGTGATTATCAGGTTTATGAAGGAAGAAATTTTAGAGAAAACGATAAAACTGCCTTTGTTTAAAGTCGATTTAAGATCTTTAATATTTTTTGCAATTGCGGAGTTCATCCCTATGTAACAGGAATTTAGCGCGTAATTAACTCCCCATCTGATTGCGTCTGTCGGAAGCGCTGGCGCTTGAACAAGAGTCGGAATATCCCTGAAATGCTCGATGTGTTTGTCGCCGAAAATTCTAGTGAAGTCGTATGATTCGCCGTGAGGAACCGCAGCTAACTGCATATTCGGAAAGTGTGCGACTCCGTTCAAGCAGTCGAACAGAATTTCTTCTCCGCCTATCGCGTAAATTCTGATTATATCCTCTGATCTTGCCTTTTCCGCTTCGTCGTTAATTATAGTGATTGCGTTTCTTCTGTAACGTGAAAACTGGATGGAAAAATCGGGAGCTTCCTGAGTTCTGAAAAACTGCCCGATATTATCCAGAATATTATCCATCTTCCATTGCTGGCTGTAAAATGCTTTTGGATCGAACACAAAAACATGTTTCATTATGTCCTCTCCTGTTTAAATTTCAGGGTCAAGTTCAATTGCCACCATTAAATGAAAAATATCGTTTTCAAACGCTTTGTGCGGAATGCAAAGAATGCGCGTTTGCTTGCTGGGCCATGCGATTGAGTGCTCTTTTCCCTTTATAATTGTAGGAATAGATATTACAATTCTGTCCCCATTAGGTACTTTGGGTTTAATATTTCCGGCAATGATGTTGTTGATTTCACCGATAGCGTCGATTACATCAGCGTCAATTTCCGAATGTTCCATGCCTGTGAGCAAGTCGGTCAATTTTATCGCAAGGTCGCCCTTCATTGAAACAATAACGGCTCCCTTTACCGCGCCGGAAAGACCGATTACTGCCGAAATATCCCATTCAAATGCTTTATCCGGATCCAAAAAGTGAGGATGCCTTGGGCTTACTTCGACGCCTACAAATTCCTTAAATGTGTTTACCGTTACTTCTACAAACGGCTCTACGTAGTTTTGTAATTCTACTGTCATCTTTACATCCTGAATAAGCGTAGTTTTGCCAATTTTTGCTTGAATAGATCAAGCTTAATCGGTTTAGTAATATAATCAGTGGCTCCGTGTTTTAACGCTTCGATAACGTTAAACTTGGCAGCCTCACTGGTTACCATGATGATGGGCAAATCTTTGTATTGATCCATAGCCCTGATTTGCTTTAAGAAGTCAATTCCAGATAATCTTGGCATATTCCAGTCAAGCAGTATCAGATCGACGGTTTGAGTTTCCAGCAGCGCTAAAGCTTCTTCTCCGTCCTTCGCTTCAATAAAGTTACATGCGGATTCTACTCCCGAGAATACACCTTTTACCGTGTTTCTCATAATACGCGAGTCATCAACAATCATAATTGTAACACCTGCAGGCATAACTCCTCCTTCTTAATATTTTATATACCATATATACTATAAAGATACAATATCATTATCGTAAAAATAAGCCAAATAGTTCACTTTTTTTCGTTTTTTTCTACCCGCCATGAAATTGTCCAGTTCCATTTTTCGGGAAAATCGGGGGAAGCTGCTTTTAAACCAAGCCTTCCGTACTTGAAACGTATTGTTCCGCTCAGCGATAAGTCCCATTTTTCATCTTTTTCCGCGTAAAATGCTACTCCGACTTTAGATCTCAGTTGAAATCGCAGGATAGACCAGTAAATTTCGCAGTTTGCTCCGATCTTTTCCCAATTCCACGACCTTTCTTCGTTATTTAAATCGGTAATTCCGTCAACTGAAGCCGAAATACTCAAATTTAACGGGTTTTTTATACCCGCTTTTGCCATACTGAATGACATTCCCACAGTTCCTGAGAATCCGTCGCTTACCTTCGATCTATTTGCCGCGTTTCTGTCCGCAGACAGCGATATTCTTGTCAGCCTGAATATATTATTTTTATTTACGGCGGAACCGTTAACATTATTTCCCGTAGAACCTTTGAATAAGCTCCCTGCGGAAGCCGGAAGCCGCCAGTAAAATTGCGCTGAGCCGCGGCTAATATTTTCGCCGAAACTTGGGCTTCGCAGTACCAGATTTAATCTTAATAGAGAGTTATAATTGCCTTTCCATTCAATTTTTGCGGCGGTTCTTAAGCCTTCTCCGTGATCCAAGCCGTCCCTGTAAACAAACTGCCCGCCAGCTCCGTCCGCCGCTAGCGCGATTAATAAAGGACGCGCTTTTCGTCCGAACGGCAGAAGCGGTGTGATTGACACCCCCATATTGGCGTAAAAATCTCTGCCTACAGCGAATGTTTCTGATACCGCGAAATCCGAGCTTACGGAAAAATCCGGGCTTGTAAAAATCGCAGCCGCGGCGTACACGGAAAATTCCCGTTCGGGCAGAGCGGGAGATTCTGAAAACCACGAACTTTGTTTTGACTGAGGGAGAGTTTTTCCTGTGTAGAACGTTTCAAGCAGAAGACTGTACGGCAGGTTTGATCCCTTTCCTTTGCCAAAAGAAAGATCCAGCCCGCCGGAAAGAGCAGGTGTAAATTCTTTAATTTCTGTTTGCGCGCAGATAAACCCCCTAAGTTTTGTATTCGTAGCTATTTTGAATACCGGCGTTGACAGATATAAATACGCTTCATCTTCTTTTGTACCCGAAACCGTCGTTATTGAATCGGCAATTATCGGTTTATGATTTTCAACATAAGGCGGCGAGCGAATCCACGGATTGCGTATCCTTGCGGGAAGACCCCATTCGTCAAGCGCGCCGTATAAAAATCTTGAACCGGTTGGTTTGTGATACAAGCCGCCTGTAAAGTTCGTCGCTTGTTTTTTAGAATCTTCCAGCGGAGGTTTTAACGAAAAGTCGAAAGCCCTTTTATCCAGAGCTTGTCCTCGAAGCGCCAAACCCGGCGGATAAAAAAGCAGTTTTATTTCCGCGCGGTTGTTAAGATCGCCCGCCAGCGCGGGATCTTCAGATACTTCTTGGGTATTCTCCGCCCAGGAACCTGACCATAACAAACTCCAGCCGAAATTGTCAGCATAGATCGCCGCGGCGCAAAACATGACAGCGGCTAAAAAAATATAATTTTTCATAACTATATATGGCGCGGAGGCGCCGAAAAGCTTGCCCGATAATAAAAAAAGTGATTTTTTTTCACAGGTGACTGTCACCATTTGTTTATTGTTTTGGCGTTTTGCAAATTATTAATAGGTGACTGACACCATTTGTTTGTTGTTTTGGCATTTTGTAAATATTTAATAGGTGACTGTCACCTTATCCACACCTTTTCCACTTTTTAGTGTCATTTATTGTGTCTAGGCATATGCTTCTATAAGGATGTATAATGTTCGAAGGAGGAAATGATGTCAAAACAGCGTATTTTTTTAAGCGGGGTTACCGGCGCAATGGGGTTCCCGACTTTGAAGGCTTTGTTGGGAGATAAAGATGAGGTCGAGCTTGTTCTACTCGCGCGTCCGTCTGATTTAAATAAGAAAAAATTGAAACCTTATTCAGGTATGGCAGGCGTAACCATCGTATGGGGAGACCTGACCAATTATAGCGATATTAAAACATGCGTCCATAATGCTGACGTTGTGCTCCATCTCGGCGCTCTTGTATCTCCCAAAGCGGATTATGTACCCAAACTTACAATGCAGACAAATTACGGTTCAACCGCGAATATTATCAGGGCTGTTAAGGAATTGAATCAGGTTGACAGCACCCGTATTGTCAATATTGGCACAGTAGCCGAAACAGGCGAGCGTGTGCCGCCGATTCATTGGGGACGTGTCGGCGATCCAATCAAACCTGCGGTTTTCGATTATTATGCTATAAGCAAGACGGCGGCGGAACGGCATTTGATTGATTCAGGACTTCGTTGGGTCAGCCTGCGCCAGACAGGAATTATTGGACCGGTAATGGCGGATATCGAAGACCCGATTATGTTTCACCAGGGACTTGATAATGTTTTAGAATATGCTTCTGATCGTGATTCCGCTACAATGCTGAGAAATCTTTGCAGTAAGGAGCGCAAGGGAACTTTGGGCGGTGATTTTTGGGGACACATTTTTAACATCGGCGGCGGAGAAGGCTGCCGCGTAAGCGCGTATAATTTATATAAAAAACTTTTTGGAATGATTGGTATTACTAATCTTTCCCATGTAATGGAATCTAACTGGAGCGGGCTCCGCAATTTCCACGGACAGTATTATCTTGATTCCGATAAGCTCAACAATATTTTAAACTTCCGAAGCGACAGCATGGAATATTTTTATGAAGCGTATCTTAAAAAACTCGGCGGCATCGCGTCGATGGCAAGAATATTTACAAAACTGCCCGGCGGGCAAAAAGCGATGGGCGGCATAATTAAAAGCCGTTTTCATAAACTGGCAAAATCAGAAAACGGTACATTACGTTTTGTAGAAGAAAACATGGAAGATCATATCGCGGTTTTTTGGGGTTCAAGAGAAGCGTATCAGGCGATCCCTCCGATGGATAAATTTGTTCCTTTTTCTGATTGGAATACTGTTGTGCATATCGATCACGGCTACGATGAAAAAAAACCGGAAGCAGAATTAAATTTGAATGACATGAAAGAAGCGTCAAAATTCCGGGGCGGCGAATGTTTGTCAAAAGACATGATGACCGGCAATTGGACAGAAAAATTGAAATACCGCTGCGCTTTTGGACATGAGTTCGAAGCAAGTCCGAGACTTGTACTGGAAGGCGGTCATTGGTGTCCGGTATGCGAACGCGAGAGCTGGAATTACTACGAACGCGCTAAAGTTGATCCGTTCTTCGCGCAGGTTTGGTATCCGCTGCACAGTAAGAACGAGAAAGAATGGAAATTTCCTAAAAAATATTCCGAACTTGACATGTAATAAAAATATTTTATTATAATAACTTTTAATTGTTATTATAAATTTTTTTACAAGGATTGCGTGATATGTGGTGGAAAAACAATATTGTTTATCAGATTTACCCCCGCAGTTTTCAAGATTCAAATAATGACGGAATAGGCGACATTCCCGGTATTATTTCCCGTCTGGACGAAATTAAAGCTCTGGGCGCCGGAATAATCTGGCTGTCGCCCGTTTATAAATCGCCTGACGCTGATAACGGATATGATATAAGCGATTATTACGATATAAATCCAAAGTTCGGAAAAATGGCGGATATGGAAAAACTTTTTGCGGAAGCAAAAAAGCGTAATATTAAAATTATTATGGATCTTGTTATTAATCACACATCCGATGAGCACGAATGGTTTAAAAAAAGCCGCGATCCAAAAAGCCCCTACAGGGATTATTATATCTGGCGTCCCGGCAAGAAAGACAAACGCGGACGAAAACTACCTCCGAACAACTGGCGCGGTTTTTTCATGGGCGAAACTTGGGAATACGATTCCCAAAGCGGCGAATATTATCTTCATTTGTTCGATAAAAAACAGCCCGATTTAAATTATAAGAATCCCAAAGTAATCGAAGAAGTAAAAAAAATCCTTCGTTTCTGGCTGGAAAAAGGAGCCGGAGGTTTTCGCTGCGATGTTATCAATATTATTTACAAAACGAGCCTTGATGACGGTAAAAAAAGCGTTTCAGTTCAGGGATTGGAACACTACAAATCGCAGGAAGGAAATCACGCGGTACTTAAAGAATTAAGACGCGACGTACTGGATAAATATGATTGTTTTACGGTTGGAGAAACTGTTTTTGTCGGGCTTGAAGAAGCGAAACTTTTATGCGATGAAAGCCGGAAAGAACTAAACATGGTTTTCTTTTTTGATCATTTAGAAATAGACCGCCGTGTCGCACGTTACATCCCCAAAAAATTTCGCGCAAGCAAACTGCTGGAAGTGATGACAAAGTGGCAGCAGAGTCTGGACTGGTGTGCGTTGTATCTTGAAAACCACGACCAGCCGAGAATCGTGTCTCACTTTGGCGCGGCGGAAAAAGATAAAAAATATCTGCAAACAAGCGCGAAGATGATTGCCATGTTTCAAATGACCCTTCGCGGCACGCCGTTTGTATACCAGGGGCAGGAAATTGGCATGACCAATTTTGATTTTACAGGTTTTGATCAACTGAATGATGTAGAAAGCAGCAGTCTTAACAAGCTAATGCAAAAATTCTGTATTCCAAAATTTCTGCGCTGGAAATGGATTAAAGAAAGTTCGCGCGACAATGCTCGTACCCCTTTTCAATGGGACGGCGGAGAAAACGCGGGATTTACGAAAGGCAGTCCGTGGCTTGGCATTAACAGTAACTATAAACAGATAAACTATTCATCGCAAAAAAATGATCCGGAATCGGTTTTAAGTTTCTATAAAAAAATGATCGTTCTTCGCAAGCAAAGCAAATGCCTTATCCACGGAGAGTTCGTTCCAGTTTATGCGGATAACCGGCTTATGATTTATCAACGCAGATTGGACGGCGATGTTTTTACAGTCGCTCTTAATTTTTCTTCCAATACTGTAAAAATCCCGCAAAAGTATGCCGCTCTTTTAAAAGGCGCATGTGTAATATCCGTGTCGGATAAAAATATAAACCAAAACTTACAGCCATGGGACGGGTTGTTGGTTAAAAATAATTAGCATAAGGGGTTAGATGTATGAAAAAGATTTTATTCGTTTTAATTTTATTCTTAATCGTTGCAGCCGGTGTTTTTTCTAACGAAGTATTTTTCTCGACAAATACAGGAACAACACAGCTTATCGCCAATCTTAATTCCAACGGAAGGGTAGAAGGGTACAGTTTTATGACAATTAAAGACGTGAGCGGTGACGGCAGCAATATGACAATCGTTTACAGTATACAAGTTCTGGATAGAAATCGCAGAATTTCAAATAAAGTAAGCGAACGCGAATACAGCATTAAAATTACAGACGGCATTGTAGAGCTGGAAATTAAAAACACAATGGACTCTTTTTTTGCCGCGCGAGGCATGAATTTTAACATTGTCGGCGACAAACTTTTTCTTCCGTCTAACATAGCAGCTGGAAGTAAAATGAACAACACATGGATGAAAATGACAATTAAAATTCCGATTATCGGCGAGGTTATCGCAGATGTTAATATAACCGATGTAGAATGCGCCTGTATAGAAACTGTCACCGTCCCTGCGGGAACTTTCGAAGCTTATAAAATTACACAGACAACCACAACCGTAACCACCGGATGGCCAACCCCAAAGATTGTAAACAAGGGAGCGACATGGTACGTAAAAGGAATCGGTATGGTAAAGTCCGTTAATTATGACGACAGAGGCAGAATAGAATCATCGTCGGAATTGCATGAGTTGAAAATGTAAAATTGTTCTTTCAACTTTCCGGATCAATACCTGTTATCAAACACCCTTGTTGATTTCTTTTCGCTGCGCGGAAGTTCACCCATGCCGACCGCTTTGGCTTTGGGCATAAGACCTATCACGTGTTTGAACTCATTTTCGACGGTTTTTTCCAGTTCGTGAGACGCATCGCCGATTTTCACATTTGTTTCAAAGAACAGAGTGAGTATGTCTTTGCCGTTCAAGTGATCGATCATGATTTGGTATTCGCTTGAAACGCCTTCGATTGTCGCAAGAAGTTCGTCCACCCGGCTTGGATAAATTATCGAGCCGCGGACTTTTACCATGTCGTCGGATCTACCGATTAATGTCGCGATTCTTGGATAGTCCATGCCGCATTCGCATTTACCGGGAACGATTTTTGTAAGATCGTGTGTGCGGTAACGGATCAAAGGAGCGCCTTCTTTTTTCAAAGTTGTAATTACAAGTTCGCCGGTTTCGCCGTCGGGAACAATTTCACCGGTTTTCGGATCGATGATCTCGATGTACATGTAATCAGTCCACATATGCATTGCGTCCTGATTCGGGCAATTAATGCCGATGCCGGGTCCGTAAATTTCTGTCAGCCCGTAGATGTCGTACAGTTCAACGCCAAGCTCACCCGCTATTCGTTTTCGCATTTTTTCGCCCCAGCGCTCAGAGCCGATTACGCCTTTCTTTAAATGAATCTTGTCGCGCACTCCGCGTTTTTCAATTTCTTCGGCAAGCAGGAGCGCGTAAGATGAGGTCGCGCAAATTACCGTCGATTTTAAATCGATCATCATTTTAATTTGTTTGTCTGTGTTGCCGGGTCCCATAGGGATAGCCAACGCGCCTAAAAGCTCGGCGCCTGCCTGAAAGCCGATACCCGCTGTCCATAAACCATATCCGGGAGTAATGTGAATACGATCGAGACTTGTGCAGCCTGCGGTTTCGTAACAGCGCTTGAACATGAGAGCCCAGTCTTCGACATCTTTTTTTGTGTAGGGGATAATTACGGGAGTGCCGGTTGTACCGCTCGATGAATGAATACGCACAATTTCCTCGTCCGGTACCGCTTGAAGCCCAAGCGGGTAAGCGTCTCGCAGATCTTCTTTATCCGTGAATGGAAGTTTTACAAAATCATCCATGGATTTAATGTATTCAATGTTGATGCCTGCGAAGTGTTTCTTGTAAAAATCACTGTTCATTGCATGTCGAATCGCGCTTTTAATTTGATCTAATGTCTGCATCTTTTACCCCTTATTATTTGCATAGCTCTCTTCCCAATTCATACGCTTCAATATTCATCGTTAAAAACTTGGACGGCAGTATTTCCGTAAACACGCTGAGAAATATTTCCGTGTCGAATGGCAATAAACCGCTTTGCGCTGCCGCTCCCAACAGGGAGACGTTAAGCGTTTTCGCGTTTTTTTCAGTTAATCTTTCTCCGTCAAGAACGATAAGCCTTGATACGTTCTTCCCGAGGAATTCGATCATTGCCTGCGATTCATAATTTCCGGCGGATCTGTTTGCTCCGGCAGGCGGAATAATTTTATTGCTTGTAAGAACCGCGCCGTCTTTGCATAAATACGGAAGCTGGCGAACCGCTTCTGCGGGTTCAAACGCTATAATCACGTTTGCTTTTCCAAGCGGAATTAAAGGAGAGAAAATATTTTCTCCTATACGGACATGGCCAAACACACTGCCGCCTCTCTGCGCCATACCGATTGTTTCTGTTGTGCGGACATCATACCCTTTTTTTAATGCCGCCGCCGAGATCAACTTTGACGCTAGCACTGTTCCCTGTCCGCCGACTCCGGCTATCATTAAGTTGAAGATCATTTTTTACCCTTAATTGAGCGGTTTACAATCGCGCCTGTCCGGCACAAAGGAACGCATATACCGCATCCCGTACAAAGAGCGCTGTTAATAACAGCTTTGCCGTTTTCCATGCTGATGGCAGGGCATCCTAATTTATTAACGCAGAGTTTACAGCCTGAACATTTAGAAACAATAATGTTTGCCGTTTCCTTTCTTTTATTTTTTGATGCCTTTAAATATATACACGGCGCTTCAAACAGCAGAACACGAACGCCTGTTTGCGACATCAATTTTTTTACGGCGGTTTTTGCCGCCTTTTGATTAAACGGATTTACTTTTATAAGCGATGATACTCCTGCTGCTTTTAAAATCTTTTCTATACTGATCTTATTAACAGTTTTGTTCATCATCGTTATGCCCATGCCGGGGTGCGGCTGGTTTCCGGTCATCGCTGTTGTGCCGTTATCAAGTACAACGACAATTATATCGGTTTGATTGTAAACAGCGTTTATCACTCCCGTAATGCCTGAATGAAAAAATGTTGAATCGCCGATAAAAGCGAAGTGAGTTGTATCAGATTCAACCCGCCGCAAACCCTGAGCCGCGGTTATGCTCGCTCCCATACATACGCAGGTATCCACCATGTTGAGAGGTGCGGCGTTTCCAAGAGTGTAACAGCCGATGTCGCCTGAAAAAACACAAGGTTTCCCTTTCGCCGCTTCTTTTACAGCGAAGAAGGACGCGCGGTGCGAACATCCGGCGCACAACACAGGCTGACGGACAGGCAATGGAGGCAGTGAAATCTGAGAGCTGGAAGGTTCCTGCGTAACAACAGGAGAGACGCCGAGGAAAGCCGCGATTGCTTTTGCCGCGCTGTCAGGCGAGTTCTCACCCGCGGTTTGAATATTGCCGCTTCTCTTGCCGAGTATCTTAACGTTAAGATTGTTTAAACCGCAAAGACGGACAAGCTCGTCTTCGATTACAGGATCAAGTTCTTCGATAACAAGAACTTCGTCCAGGTTCTTTAAAAATTGCAAAGCGAGTTTATCAGGGAATGGGTACGCGGAAATTTTTAAGAGTTTGCAGTCTTCGTTTCCGGTGTTTAGCTGATGAAGAGCTTCTTTTGCGTAAGCATAGCTGACACCGCCTGCCGCAATTCCCCTGCTGCCGCTTCCTGTTAAAATATTTTTTTCGTAAGCGGAAAATTCATCACTCATTCTTTTTAGATTTTCTTCTATTTTTAATTTGTTTACATATGTAAGTTTTGGAAAAATTACCCATTGTCCTTCTGTTTGCTTGTCTTTTTCAAATCCGGCAGGTTTTATTTTAGCTAAATCCGGCAGTATCTCAACTGAGGAGCAGGAGTGGCAAACGCGCGTACTTGGACGGAACAGCACAGGCTCGCCGTATCGTGCCGAATATTCAAACGCGTCCGCGATCATTGTATACGCCTCTTCCGGCGTTGACGGATCGAAGAGCGCAAGTTTAGCGTACTTTGAAAAATGTCGGGTATCCTGTTCTGTCTGCGATGAAATCGGTCCGGGATCATCCGCGACAACGATGACCATACTGCCTTTAACGCCGAGGTAATTCAAACTCATCAACGGATCGGAAGCGATATTCAAACCGACTTGCTTCATTGTAACCATTACGCGGGCGCCTGCAAATGCCGCTCCTGCCGCTACTTCCAACGCGGTTTTTTCATTGACAGACCATTCCACATAAATACTGCCGTCATTGTGTTTGGCGACAGTTTCAAGAATTTCTGTCGAAGGAGTGCCGGGGTATCCTGTAACAACATTTACTCCGGCGCGCATTGCTCCGAAAGCGATAGCTTCATTACCCATCAATAGGCTGCGCCCGCGTTTCATTAATCCTCTTCCTTTGTCCTTTTTGAATTAATAATTTTTAAGATGACTACAAGGACAGCGCCGGTTGCCGCGAGAATTCCTAACACCATAAATTTGGTTTTTTGATCTTCGATTCTGTTAATCACAATCGGGAATAAAAGCGCCGAGAGCATAAAGCCGACCATCACCGCGCCGTAATTTGATCCGATATTTTTAATTCCGAAATTTTCCGATGTAAGGACGGGATACAATCCCGAATAACCGCCGTAGCAGAACGCGACAAAGGCGATGATAACGAATAAAAAAACACCTTGCGCGAAGCAAAGACCGAACGCGCCAAGAGCGGTTACTGCCAGAATAATAATGTCGGCGCTTTCTCTTCCGATTTTATCAGACATAAGCGGAGCGCCAAGCCTTCCCAGTGCGTTGGATATTCCCAGTATTATTACAAGGTATGTCGCAAAGGAACCCATGCCCCTGTTTTGCGCCAGGTCTTTAAGATCAGGATTGATGATAAAGAAAACCGATGTGCCGAACATTAACGATAACGCGATTAAATAAAAACGCGGTGTCTTGATCATTTCCAGAGTTGTGTATTGTCTGCCTTTCAAAACCGGAGCGTTTGCGCCCGAAGCATTTGGAATTTGTTCAGGCGTTTTTATAAAACTGAAGAACAAAAGCGCGACTGCGGCGAATACCCCGGATAAAATTAAAAATGTATAATTAACGTTGGATACAAAAATGTTGTTTAGTTTTGTTACCAATGGCGCGAAAATAACCGTAGAAAGACCGAACGCGCATACAGAAATACCTGTCGCGAACCCTCTGTTTTTTGGAAACCATTTTTGAGCCGCGGTAATTATTGAATTATAAGCGACGCCTACGCCAAAGCCCCCGATGATACCGTAGAAAATATAAATTAAAAAGACAGGCGCTGCGGTATTTGTATCAGCGCCCGGAATAAGCGCCGTCGCGCACATTCCCGCCGCGACCATTAATCCACCGGTTAAAACTAAAATACGAAGGCTTATTTTTGCCTGCGCTTTTCCGCCTGCCAATATCCCAATCACAAAGAAGCAGAGCATAAACGAAGCAGTAAGCCCGACATCGGACGGAGTCCAGCCGTAGTACGCGCTGACAGGGTTTTTAAAAACGCTCCAAACATAGATAATCCCCAAAAAGAGCTGGAGAAACGCTCCCGCGAACAAAACTTTTAATCCTTGTTTGTTTTCTGAAATTGCTGACATATTAACTCCTCCGCTCTTCAAGTGGCGTTAAGCCCTAAGAGCTGGCATTATCAGAATATAAAAAATTTAAATTTTATACTATCCCTGCAAGTATGCGTTGATAAACGGAAGAATGCGAATCCCTATACCGTATTGAATTGATATTTCTCCCCATTCAGCGTCAGACATTTCCTTTTTAAATTCTTTGTAATCAGGATGTGTTGTAATGTCATATCTTAAATGAATTATTTCTGAATCTAATGTCGCATGTCCGCCGCTGAACAACAAGTTATAACTTGCATAGCCGCCTGTCTGAGTAATTATATCCCAGTTCCAGGGGAATGATCGATGATCCATTCGGAACCCAAGAATTTGCGCGTTGAAACTGACTTCTACTCCGCCCAACCCTCCGTCCGTTTTGACTGTTTCAGCGTCAAGCGCGATGATAAAATATCTGACTGTACCGTCTGCAATTTTGGCTCTTAAATTATTATCTAATGCCCAACCCTTCTGGTTCGGCTGATCGGGATTCGACCATGTGAACCGGCTGCCCAATTCCAACGAGACAGCGGGAATTTCGCTGTCTGTATCTTCCATATACATAATAGATAATTATACTATAAAAATATATAATTTTCCAATAGTATTTTTCGCATGGAGGATATATGAGTAAACTTGTTTTAGTGGAAAACTACCAGCCCGTTTTACCGGTGTACGAAACTCAAAAAGCAATCGGCGTGATTAAACGTCTTTTTGAAGATTATTTATCTAAAGCGCTTAATCTAAAACGTGTTTCCGCGCCGCTTTTTGTCGAACCTCAAAGCGGTTTAAACGACGACCTTAACGGCGTTGAACGCGCGGTTCAATTTGAAATTAAAGAAACGGGAACCAATGCCGCGATTGTTCATTCGCTTGCAAAGTGGAAACGCATGGCGCTGTTTAATTACGGCTTTCCTGCCGGCGAAGGCATATACACCGACATGAACGCAATACGCCGCGATGAAGAGATGGATAACCTTCATTCCATTTATGTTGATCAATGGGATTGGGAAATAATTATCGAAAAAGAATCGCGTAACGAAGAAACATTAAAAAAAACAGTAAAAGCGATTGTCGGGGCAATCTGCGATACCGCCGATAAAATCAAACAAACGTATCCCGCGCTGACTTTCGATCTATCGCGTGAGGTGAAATTTATAACAACTCAGCAGTTGGAAGATTTGTATCCTCAAATGACGCCAAAAGAAAGAGAGAACGCTTATTTAAAAGAACATAAAACAGTGTTTATTATGCAAATAGGTAATATTTTAAAATCAGGAGTTAAACATGACGGGCGCGCTCCAGATTATGACGATTGGACATTGAACGGCGATATTATGTTCTGGAACGATGTGTTAGGATGCGCTTTTGAAATTTCTTCGATGGGTATTCGCGTAGACAGCCAATCGCTTGACGCTCAGCTTACAAAAGCCGGATGCGACAACCGCAGAAATCTTCCGTTTCATAAAATGCTTCTGGAAGGAAAATTACCGTTAACAATGGGCGGCGGTATAGGGCAGTCGAGGTTATGCATGCTCCTGCTTCAAAAAGCGCATATCGGCGAAGTGCAGGTATCCGTCTGGAATGAAGAAACTGTTAAAGGATGCACCGCGGCAGGAATAAAAATATTATAACTAAACCTTATATGACAGTTTGAATCCTCTTAATAATTTCTTTGACTTTTTTCATATATATACTATAATGTATTAATGTATTTGAGTATGTAAATTTATTAGGATGGATATTATGAAAAATTGTAATATTAAAACAATCTTCTGTTTGATCATATTGTTTTGTTCCGGTTTTGTTACTTGTAAAAACCCTATTATGGAGAATTGGTGGATCGATGATAAAAAATGTCCTTGTACCGGCGATGCTGTATGTAAATGTACGGGTGATTCTAATTGCAAATGCAATGAAAAAAGCGGAGCCAATTTCGCGGTTGTGTATCTTGATTCAAATGGCGGAAACCCTCAGCCTTATCCTTTTAGAGTTTTATACGGCAACAAAGTTCCAAGAGTCCGCGCGGTATCTCATCTCAATGTGACCTTAGGTTTCGGCGGCTGGCGCGACGAGAGCGGCAATGTTTGGGACATGGATAACAGATCGGTAAAAGAGCAGGATGATGTTGACGGTGACGGCATTATCACTCTTACCGCTGAATGGAAACAAAATTTTGTTACTGTTAAATTCGATACAAATTATATTGATATTTTTCCTTCCGGGTCTTTTCCGAAAAACCAGAAGGGCAGCGTCATAACTGTTGAAGATCAAAAAATAGTTCCCGGTAATAAAATTATAGAACCTCCTGTACTGCCGACTGACGGCATACACGGTTTAATAGGCTGGTTTACAAAGGATGGTTCACCTGTAGCGAATTTATCAGAACATAACAGCATCAATATGAACGATAAATGGGATTTTGAAAATGACATACTCAACGGTCCTGTTAACGGCGTAATTACGTTATACGCAAGATGGAGCACATATACGCGTACTGTACATTTACAGGTAAACGGCGGAACCCGTCCAAACGGCCAGGAATTAACCCGCGTCAATTTTACAATTTTTGCGGGGCTCGGCGGAGCAAGCGGCGGCAAAATTATTGATCCCGGTCCCCTTGTAAGAGACGGACATACATTTGCCGGCTGGTATACCGAGGCAGGCGTATTATGGGATTTTACAACAAGCAGGCTGAATGAAGTTGATGATCTTGAAGGAAGTTTTTTAAAGAATGACGCCTTTATTCTTCACGCCAGATGGGTTGCAAATATCTACTATGTTACATTCGATGCAAAAAGCGGAACTCCGGCTCCTGCTATGCAGTTAGTTGCGCACGGCGAGCGGGTAACGATGCCGCCGCCCATAACGCTTGATGCTGATCATTCATTTGACGGCTGGTTTAATGACACAGACACATTGTGGAATTTTGATAAAGATGTGGTAACACGCAGCATGACCCTAACTGCTCATTGGGGAGACAAGGCATACACTGTTGTCTTCCATTTAGGAACCCCTGGTGATTTTACAATTAACACGATCTTTATTAATGCCAAGCCAAAAGATCAGCTTGTGAAGAACGGCGGCGCTGTTACAGAACCATTCATGCCTTCTCTTCCTGCTGGAACCAGCGGCTGGTCTTTTATAGGCTGGTACGCAAGCAATAATAATGATGCCGCTCCAAACACAATTAATAGTCAAAACACATCGGTTAGAGACACATTGCTTTCATCTCAATCGTGGGACTTTACTGTTACCCTAAACAACACAAACACAAGCACCTCAAGCGCAAGTTTCGGCGCCGGTGTTTTAAATCTTTACGCAAGGTGGGCGCCGCCCGCGCCCGACATGATTTGGGTTCCGCGCGGAAGTTTTATCATTGGAGATTCCGGCGTTTCGGGAAGCCCTGCCGCGTATCACTCGTACCCGGCACGCCGCGTAACGCTTGACGGTTTTTACATAAGCAGATACGAAATAACGCAGGTCAGCAGGCAGGATACTAATAAATCGTATTTTGACGTAATGGGCGTGAATCCAAGTCAATTCTACAGAAACGATGTCCGTCCAGTCGACAGGATATCATGGTATGACGCAGTTATGTATTGCAACAAGCTGACAGATTTAATGATGGATGATGATGATAATCTTGCAACCCCAAGTTCAAACCGGGTCTACACGATATCCGGTGAAACATACAGCGCTAATTTAGCTGGAACAGGAGGAGTGCGTCCCGCCGTACAATCAATCACTAGCGCTGCTGTTACCGCGGATTGGTTAAAACGCGGTTACCGCCTGCCGACTGAAGCAGAATGGGAATACGCGGCAAGGGGAGGAAACAATACACCCGGTAACTTTACTTATTCGGGAAGCAATGACGCGACTGTTGTCGCATGGTATAACGACACGATTAAAACCGGCGCCGACGCGGGTTCTACTCAAACTGTTGGAACAAAAGCTCCTAACGCTCTTGGCATTTACGATATGAGCGGAAACATAACAGAATGGGTTTGGGACTGGTTTGCTTCATACAAGAGCGAATATTATTTTATCGATCATGCAAGTTCTAAACCTGTCAGCCCCGCTGCACTAAGCATTTTAAATCCCAGAGGCCCTTCAGACACGCAGGCAGCCGCATTCAACAATCCGCCTCAGAGAGTAAGACGCGGCGGCGGATGGAGCAATGCCATCAGTAATGTGCGAAGCGTTGTGCGCAACAGTCAGGTTCCCGGTGAAGCCACATGGGTAAACGGCTTTCGCGTTGTTCGCGGCCCGTCGCAGATTTGGTAGGGAAGTTAAAATTGTCTTGAAGCGGTAATGCTTTAAGCTGGTAAAATTCCTATTCGCCTAACACTCTAACACAAACTTTCCTCGTCCGCGGTCCGTCGTATTCGTTGAACCAAATGCCCTGCCATGTGCCGAGAAGCAATTTGCCGCCTGTTACAATCAGCGTGATCGAAGGACCTACAAGACTTGTTTTGGTGTGCGCGGCAGAGTTGCCTTCACTGTGTTGAAATTCGCGGCGGTCGGGGGATATGCAGTTTAGTGCAAGGTTAACATCGCGCGGTACGTCAGGGTCTGCGTTTTCGTTAATCGTGACCGCCGCTGTTGTGTGCGGAATAAAAACCGCGCAGATCCCTTCGCTCACGCCGGAAGCGTCAACAATCTTTTGCACTTGGTTTGTGATGTTGATCCAGTCGGTCGCGCCGCCGGTTCGTACGTTAAACTCTGATAATGTTGTCATATCGCCTCAGCATAAATTGATATGTTTTGCTGTCAATTCCAAAGATTGACGACAATACAGCCGGAGAGAAAAACCGAAATAAAAACAATAGCAATTAATAAAATCTTTTTCATATATTTATCTTCCTTTCTATTAATCTGGATGTGATAATGAATAATCCGGCGGCTTCCAAAAAAGTTAAAACAATCAATATAGGATATGCCGCAATGCTAAACGGCGTAAGAACGACTGTTAAGCCAAAAATTTGAACGTCGCTTATGGGTAGTAAAACCACCTGCAGAAGGCTGACTGCGTAAAAACAACCGCAGGCAACTAAAAAAGTTAAAATGCCTGACGCAGGCATTTTGAAAAAGTATGATTTTTTCATTGCCGCGCAAAACAGGATAATCATTACAACAAGAAGATAAACCGCTATCATCGCGAAAAAGCTGCAGATCGAATAGAACATATAATCGCTTTGCGCGCGTATCATTTCTATAGTCAATTCCCAAATATTACCGCCGATAAAATTAAATGATATCCATGTTATTGACGCAACTGTAAAAACCATCGTAATTAAATCCGCTGCCAGCATTGTAATTACATTCGCAAGAAGCGTTTTCCATCGCGGAGCGGGAGTCAGCGCCTGCAGATACGCGTCGGCGGAAACAAACATGCGGCGCGCCATTACCAAATCGCTTCCGATATTCGCCGCCAGCATGACGGCTACCGCGATTCCCCCGAAAGTTATAAACAGTATGTGAAGCGCCAACGGAACCGCGGATATCGATCCAAGTATAATAAATGTAATATCCATAATAAAAATTATTATAAACGCGGGACATCTGATATGCGCACCCGCTAAAAACGCGTATTTAAATAGAGCCTTCATTTAGAAACACCTCCAAATATGCCTGTTCTACAGTTTGACCGCGATTTTCGCGTAACGTGTTGCAATCGCCGGAAAACACAATCTTTCCTTTGGATAAAAAATAAACGCTGTCGAATATACGTTCTATATCTTTAACAAGATGCGTAGAGATCAAAGTTGACGCGTCTTTCGGCCGCATGGCGATTATCGCGTCTATTACGCGCATTTTACCGACAGGATCGATTCCGTCAAGCGGTTCATCTAATAAATAGAGTCTGGTTTCGCGCGAAAATGTAAGCCCAAGTGCAAGGCGTTCCTTCATCCCCTTGGACAATTTATTAATTTGTTTATCTTTAATATTTTGAAGTTCCAGAATACGCATAAGTTCGTCCGCTCGTTCTTGCTTGTAATCGTCGTACATTTCGCGGAAAAAAGTAAACGCGTCGCGTACTTTCATCCATTGCTGGAATGATAAAGTATCGGGACAAAAACCGATAGTTTTTCGCGCTTGAGGCCCCGGCGCCGTATTATTATGGTAGCGAATAGCGCCCTTGGTCGGCTGAAGCAAACCAGCCATAATTTTTAGCAGAGTGGTTTTCCCGGAAGCGTTAGGACCCAGCAAGCCCACAATCTGCCCGGATGAAATCGACATATCTACACCGCGCAACGCTTCGCACCCGCCATAACTTTTTTCCAGATTATCTATTTCCAGAACTGTTTCCATAATCAATCCCCCGTTTTCACACCGCACTGCCAAACTATCATATTTTTTCATTAAAGTCGATATTCTCCAGTAATAATAAGCTATCTTGAAGGAAAAATCCCACAAGATGACATGAAGAAAGTCTTCGAAATAGTGAAGTAATTGAAGAGCTTTGTATAAAAATCATGCAAGCGTGAAACCGTGGCGTTATATCCAAACCTATTGATACTGAGCACATTCATTAAGCGGTTGTAATGTGGTTCTGGCTCTGAATTTTGGATAATCGCTATTCTTATTTGATGAAACATAAACAAATTCTTCAAATTCATTATCATTGTTAATTTTATTCATTGCATTTAAATATAAATCAAAAGATTTTCCGTGTTCATGAGATATAGATTTCACTTTTTTACTATTAAGCGCAACAAGACATTTATTTATTATCTTATTTATAATAATATTATCCGTAATAGATTTTGAACGAAAAGAAAGAGTTTTTTTAGCATTTTTTATGTATCGTATCACTTGATCTTTCTGATCTCCTGTTAACACCGGACATTTTTCGAAGGTACATGTTATACGATCGCATGTTAACGCATCATTAAAGTCACAGGCTGGAAAGATTAAATCATTAAAATAATTTTTTAATAATTTTTCATGTATGGGACTTCCTTCTATTGAATCCTCTTTTTTTAACATTTTTATCGCATCCGTATAATTTTTTATAATGAGATCACGATAAATTTTCGCAATCTTAATAAAAAATTTATTATTTTGTGGTTCAAAAAATATAATAGTTTTTTCCATTTTAATTAAAAGCCTGTTGAATTAGTTTGTAAAAATATTGCTCTACATCGGCTTTATTAAAACCTGTTTTATATTTAATCTCTTTTAGATCTAAAAACATATTTAATCTAACAATTACTTCTTCCGCGTGAGGAAATTCAATAAAAAAATAATCATTGCCAGCCTGTATAAAATGAATTGGGATCCTGTCTTTCAAGCCAAAGTGAGATGTACCTTTAATTTGTTTTATAAATTCATCATACCCTTTAATTTCTTCTTCCTTGCAATTAGTGAAGATTTGAATTTTAATTTCTTTCTCTGTATGAAGTGTTTTTAAAATATCTAGAATTCTATTACGTATTTTTAGGTATCCTTTATAAAATGTACCACTGGAAAAAATAACCTTTTTATCCTGATCGATAAAATCGAAGTCCAATAATTTTTCAAAAAATTCAAGTATGCCTCTCTCAAATTGCATTTTCTTTTGAGTTAAATCATAGCAATAGAAGCTATTATATTTTAAAAACTCAAATTCTTCATCTTCAAAAAAATCAAAAAGTTCGTTAAAAGCTTTATACTGCGAAGGACCGGGAATGCCAAAAGATTTAAATTCATCTTCTGAAGAGATGGGCATTTCGCCGGCTTTATAAATATTATAACTTTCCATGAACGTATCATATAAAATATCAATATCTTTTTGAAAATTATTAAAAGGTCCCCTAACCTTGTAAGAACAAGGAAGTTCTTTACTATAAGGAGGACGAAACATATTTATCCAAGAATGGCTGGTTTTTGCAGGCATTAGGTATTGCTCCACGATACTATCCACAATAACAATTATTATTATATTTAAATAATTAGTCAATATATTTTCTTAAAAAACAGAAAATGAATGGTGATATAGAAAATAAATGCGGTTTACTTATATTTATTAATTATTAGATTTTAAATTATTTTATAGTAATTTGTATTGTGGAAAATTAATAAAAAATATAGTATATTAAGATATAATTTGAGCCACCAGCCGCCTTTTGCCGAATTTATACCCTCGTTTATATTAAGCATTAAATTTTCTTATTTATTGACTAAAATGCGTAACAATGGTACTATTTAAAGGTAAAATGCCGTTTAATTTAAACGAGCTTTTATTATACTCCGTTGGAGTATACATAAGATGGCGGGATTGGATGTTATCCGACCGCTAAAAAAAGGAGTTCTTTATGAAGAACAAATTTGTTATCGTAGCTCTTATAGCTGCAATTTTGGTTGGAGGCATGGTGTTAGTGAGCTGCGCCAATCCTGATTGTGTAGGTGACGGCAAGTGTGAGTTGACTCCCCTTAATGGTGGACAGTGTTATTGGGACAATGATTTAAGCATTTTTGATTGTATGCCAGGCGCAGAAACCAAGTGCAAATGCTAGCTAACAGCTACTAGAATTTTCGGGCATGGGATACTCCATGCCCGTAGTTTATGAAAATCTCCATTATTTAGTCGCATATTAAGCCAATTTGTAATAAGTTAATAGGTGACTGACACCGGAGCATATTGACAGATATCTGAATTTAATCATATAATTCTCAGGACACGTTTATTATTAAGCAGAATGGGCTGTAGGTGTAAGCTCACGGCTTGGGATGTTTTTTAATGACTACGTCGAGGTGTACCTTCGTACGAAGGGAAAAATTTGACTGCGGGAAAGACCGCAGATTAAGGAGTTTTTATGAAGAACAAATTTGTTATCGTAGCTCTTATAGCTGCAATTTTGGTTGGAGGAATGGTGTTAGTAAGCTGCGCCAATCCTGATTGCCCCGGTGACGGCAAGTGCGAATATAGACTTATTGGCGGTAGTTATTGTGATCGTTCTGTGTATCAATGTTTTGGTGCTAATAGCTATAATTATGCGTATGGTGCTGAATGCGCTTGTTTGTAACTCTGGCTGTTAATTAAGTATTAAAAAGATGCCGGCTGGTCTTCGGGCTGTCCGGCCTTTTTTTTTGACCACTATACTTTCAATTTAAAAAAATGTATAATTAGTCGAGCGGGGTTATTTCGGTGTCAGTCTTAGAGGAGAAGTGATATGGACAAAGAAACTTTAGTTGCTTTAGGGCCCTTTGCATTTGCTATTGCTTTAATTGGCGGTACTCTCGGAATAATTTATTATTTCTACGATAAAAAAAGGCACCCGGAAGCCTATTAATTAACCAATACACAGGAAGATTATGAAAAAGAACATTATTAGCGGCGGCGCCGCGGTTTTATTCGGCTTATTAATTGCGCTTGGTCCGCAATTTATATTTAAAATTTGCGAACCTGCAGATGATAGGCTCATGTTTTGTTTTTGGGTCGGACGCGCCGAAATCGCCGTAGGAATTTTAATCGCCGCGCTCGGCGTCGCGATTATTCTTTTATCTGACGTTAAAATTCAACTTGGATTAACTCTCGGGATATTTATGTCGGCTATTGTCGCTATTTCGTTTCCGCAGGACATATTTTTGGATCTCTGCAAACATGAGGGCGCAGTTTGCCAAAAAGTCACTTTTCCAGCTCTGATGGTTGTCTGCGGCTTACTTGCCGCGGGAGCGGTTTTCAATTTGATTTATCTGGAGAAAAAAACAAAATCATGAAAAGAACAATTATATTTTGCGCGTTAGTCGCTGTTTCCGGTTTGCTGATCGCCTTTGGTCCTTATTTTATATTTAAAGCCTGCAGCGCGGGATGT
Source organism: Treponema sp. (assembly GCA_009788065.1). Classification (GTDB taxonomy): domain Bacteria; phylum Spirochaetota; class Spirochaetia; order Treponematales; family Breznakiellaceae; genus WQXQ01. The sequence continues at coordinate 27,795 of WQSF01000005.1, read as the reverse complement.
TGTTCCGAATACCCGACCTGCTACTGGATGACAGGAACCCTGCGCGGCATAGGAATAATAATCGCCGGTTTGGGAATCTTCTCTGTTCTATATAACGATCCTAAAACACAGCTTGGCATTTCAATCGCAATATGTTTAACAGGGATTATCGCCCTGCTTGTTACCCATGTAATTATCGGCGGTTGCGCGCTTAAAAATATGAACTGCCGTCTTGTCGCCATTCCCGCTTTAACGGTTATAGAAATTTTTGTTATAATTTATTCCGGGCTTAATATTTTTATCTTTAGAAAAAAATAATTTTTTCCGGCGAAAGGAAAACAGATGCAAAAAATTAATCTGAACATGGGAGCTTTGTCGCTCAAAAACCTTGCGGCGAAACCGGCGCGTACTGTCTGTCTTGTTGTGGTCGCGGCAATTCTGGCTTTTATCCTTTTTGGCGGATCGATTATCGCCTTCAATTTACAGCAGGGTCTTGCTACCATTACAAAGCGCTTCGGCGCGGATTTAATGGTTGTTCCCGCCGGCGCCGCCGACAGGGCTCAAACATTACTGCTTCGCGGAGACCCTAACTATTTTTATTTTAGTTCCGCTTTAACAGATTCTGTCGCGAAGATGGAAGGTGTTATTCAGGTTTCTCCTCAATTTTATTTTGCGTCTCTCGCCGAGTCCGAATGTTGCGATACTTCTGTTCAGCTTATCGCCTTCGACCCGGACACCGATTTTGTCGTTCAGCCGTGGATCGCGGAAAAATACAACGAGAAGGTCGCGGACGGACAGGTTGTTGTCGGCAGCAGAATTACTTTAAGAGCGAACGGATCAATTAAATTGTTCGGACGTGAATACTTTGCCGCCGCCCAGCTTTCTCCAAGCGCGAGCGGTTTCGACACTTCCATTTTTATGACAATGAATACAATGCGCGGTCTTGTCGCGGACGCCGGAATGAAAAATATCGACGATAACATGATTTCGGCTGTTCTTGCGCGAACCGATCCTGCGGCGAACCCTTCTGTTATTGCGCTTAACATCCGGGATGAAAACGAAGGCGTTGAAGTAGTCGTTTCGCAGGGGATATTCGGACGCATCGCCGCGGCGTTGTCGGGATTTGTAAAATACATTCAGATTTTTTCCGTCGCGCTTTGGGTGCTGGCAGTTGTCGTCCTTGCGGCGGTTTTTTCCGGTATCATTCATGAACGTAAAAAAGAATTCGCCCTTTTACGAATAGTCGGCGCTACGCAAAAACGTCTTGTAGGTATCGTGTTAAGTGAATCGGCTCTTGCTTCAATCGCCGGCGGCGCCGCGGGAATTTTACTTGCGAGCATTTTTATTTTTCCGTTTGCCAATCTTATTTCCGTCCGTCTTGAACTGCCGTATCTTGAAGCATCGGTAACAAGTATCATGGCTCTTGTTTTATTAAGCCTTGTTATAACTACCCTTTCGGGGCCGCTTGCGTCTTTGTATTCAGCTTTAAAAATCAGCAAAGCGGAAACATACTTTACAATGAGAGAGGGAGAATAATGAGCGGGAATTCCGAAACCCTTTTAGAAATTCACGGCGTTACCAAAGAATACAGACGCGGCGGCGCGACGAGCGGCGAGCGTGTTTTTAACGCCGTAAATAACGCGAACCTTTCTGTAAACTGCGGTGATTTTATCAGCATAATCGGAAGAAGCGGCAGCGGAAAAAGCACTCTTCTCAATATGAGCGCGGGACTTATTAGACCCACTGCCGGAAATGTACTATTTAAAGGCGACGATATTTATCAATACAACGATAAAGAAATGTCGTTATACAGAAACGAAAAAATCGGTTATGTTCCGCAGGGCCAGAGCCTGCTTTCCAATTTTACAGCGCTGGAAAATGTCTGCCTGCCGTGGTTTTTGTACAATCGCGGCGAAGAGGCGGTAGAGCGCGCCCTGTCATTACTGGAAAAAACCGGCATTAAAAATTTGGCTGACGCGTATCCCAAAGAACTTTCAGGCGGCGAAATGCGCCGCGTCGCGATTGCCCGCTCGTTAATAAATAAACCAGCGCTCCTCATCGCCGACGAACCCACAAACGACTTAGATGCTCAGACAACATCCGAAGTAATGAAACTTTTAAGCTCCATCGCGCAAGAAGGCACCGCAGTCCTGATAGTCACCCACGAACTGGACACTCTCTCCTACGGTAACAAAACCTACAAAATGGACAACGGCGTTTTAAGTTAAAGTAAAAATGGTGTCAGTCACCTATAAAATTATTACAAAACTGTGTAATAAAGTAAAAAAGGTGACAGTCACCTATTAATAATCATCAAAATATTAAAACGCCAACCCAATGGTGTCACCCAAAGGTGTCAGTCACCGTTTATTTTACCAGCAAGCGGTTTAATCTCTTAACAAAGTCTGACGGGTCTTTCAGTTTTAATCCTTCAACCAAAAGCGCCTGATCAAGCAGTACGCCTGAAACATCCGCGATGCGTTCTTCGTCGTCAATTTCTTTAAGACTTAAAACGAGCGGGTGCTCTCCGTTTACTTCCAAAATCGGTTTGGCTTCCTGCATTGTGGTTTGACCCATTGCTTTCAGCATTTGCGCCATTTGAATCGACGGGTCGTTCTCATCAGCGACAATGCATGACGGCGAATCGTGCAGGCGCCGGGAAAGTTTTACGTCTTTAACGCGGTCGCCGAGAGCTTTTTTAATTTTCTCGATAACCGGTTTTGCTTCTTTTTCAGCGTCCTTGTCTTTCGCTTCACCTAACTCTTCATCAGCGCCGGAGCGGTTAACGGCTTTAAGTTCCCATGTTTGAGCTTCGGATTTGCCGTCCGCGCCGGGTATTTCCTTGCGGTAACTGTGCAGTGTTGGAATTATTATATCGTCGATATCATCATCCATAATGAGGACTTCAATTTCTTTCGCGCGGTACGCTTCCAGAAGCGGAGAAGAACGCAGGGTGTTTTCATCGCCGCCTGTAATATAGTAGATATGTTTTTGTTCGCTTTTCATGCGGCTTGCGTACTCCGCGAAACTTGTCCAGCCGTCAACAGTCGTGCTTTTAAAACGAACAAGCTCCTGAATCGCTTCGCGGTTCGCGAAATCCTGATACAAACCTTCTTTTAACGGACGGTTAAATTGACCGATAAAAGTTTCCCATTTTTCTTTCGGCTCGTCTCCGCCCGAAACCGCGTTATCTGCCATTTGTTTAAATTCTGAAAGTAGTTTTTTTACAGAAGCGTTTTTAATATTTAAAAGAATTTTATTTTGCTGAAGGATTTCGCGGCTTACATTGAGCGGTAAATCTTCTGAATCGATAACGCCGCGTACAAAACGCAGATATGTCGGCATCAATTCTTTGTCGTCATCAGTAATGAAAACACGTTTTACATAAAGTTTTACGCCGGGTTTGTAATCAACATTGTATAAATCGAAGGGTGCTTTTTTGGGAATGTAAAACAAGGTAGAGTATTCAAGCGTTCCTTCGGCTTTTGTGTGAATGTAGTGTAACGGATTTTCGCTGTCATGTCCTAATTGCTTGTAGAATTCATTGTAGTCTTCTTCCTTAAGCTCATTCTTCGATCTCCGCCAAAGAGCGGTGCCTGAGTTTATCCTGTCGGTTTTTGTTACGCTTCCTTTTTCATTGCCTTTATCGTCCCATTCTTTTTCGTCATAAGTTAAATAGATGGGAAAAGCTACATGGTTGGAATAGCGCTTAATTATATCTTCGATAGACCAGCGGTTTGTATACTCGGTTCCTTCTTCTGTCAGATTTAAAATAACTGTTGTACCCTGGCTGCTGCGTGATGCGCTATCGCCTTCGGCAAGACGTTCGATCTCAAATCCTTCTTTTCCGTCGCTTGACCATTTACAGGTCGCGTCTTCGGCGGCTTTACGGGAGATTACTTCGATTTTATCCGCGACCATGAAAGCCGAATAAAACCCGACGCCGAACTGTCCGATCAAGTTGGATTCTTTTTTTGCGTCTTCGGCGAGTTTTTCCAAAAACGCCTTTGTGCCGGATCGCGCGATGGTTCCCAGCGAATCAATCAAATCCGCTTCGTTCATGCCGATTCCGTTGTCGGCTATAGTTAATGTCTTCCTTTCTTTATCGAAGGAAATGTCGATACGCGGATCAAAATTGAGTGATTTGTAAGCTTCGTCCGCGACAGTAAGATATTTTAACTTATCCAAAGCGTCAGAGGCATTGGAAACAAGTTCCCGAAGAAAAATCTCCCGGTTGGAATAAAGGGAGTGGATGATAAGGTGCAGCAACCGGCTTACTTCGGTTTGAAATTGATGTTGCGCCATGCAAGGGCTCCTTATAAATTAGTATTTATATTGAGATAACATAAAATTATAAAAAATTCAAGGCATATTTTTTGTTAATCCGTTTAACCCGCGTTTAATGCGTCCCAACCGCGCCGCGAATTTTTTCGGGGTTAAAACCTCTGTCGGTTTCAACCTCTATGCGTTTTATTTCAAAATAACAGAGCGCGTTCGCCTGCAGCGGCATTTTTAGTTCAAAAGCGCCGCCTGTTATTTTTAGCCTTTCTGTGGAAACCAGAGGCTGTGCGCATTCGCGAAGCAGCTCAAGTTGATCTTTTGCAGGGTAAGCGGGCGAACCCATATCGATCCACGATTTAAGCGGGTTGCATACAGATTCGTCAACCAGTTTTTTAATAAGTAAATAATCGCCGTTTTGCAACTCGATAGAAAAATTTAATATAATATCCTGACTGCCGGCGTCTTCCGCCGGGTTCCACGCGACGCCTTTTAAGTTACCGGTATCGTTCTTTGTAATTACAAAAGATTCTCCGCGTGCGACCGCGTTTGTTCCGATTTCTCCAAAAAATTTGAAAGCCCAATATGTGGGTTTTGGAATCATTCCGTTCGCCAAAAGCCCGAAACATCCCGAAAACGGAGTATAGGCGATGCCTGATTCTTCGAATACGTCGCCGAATGTCCAATATGAATAAGAAGCGCAAACATCTCCCATGTCGCATAATAAACGCGCTGTATATGCGGCGTTCAGGTTTGTGTCATGAATCGGATTGATGGGTGAATAGGATGTGTTAAATTCCGTTATGTGCATTTCTATGCCTTTGTATTCAGGAAAACTGTCGATTATATTCCGGCTTATTTTTAATTCTGATATAACATCCTCAGGCGGTCTTAATTTCTGATAAACATAATGCCCGTCCGCTTCAGGCATTTCTGTGGCATAGGCATGTCGTGTAACAAAATCCAGCGGCGCCTTGTTTTTTGAGCAAAATTCCAAAAAGCATTTTAACCAGCGCTCATCATCCACTCCGCAAATCGCTGGTCCTCCAACGCGAAGACGAGAATCGCATTTTTTAACCGCTTTGCCTGTTACTTCGTATAGTTTAAAATATTCCTGCATATCCGCGTCTTTCCAGAAACCGCGAAGGTTGGGTTCGTTCCAAACTTCAAAAAACCATGAAGCGGTTTCGTCAATGCCGTAGCGTTTAATCCAGTGATTAATCGTCGCCTCGATCAAAGCAGACCATTTATTGTAATCGGAAGGAGGCGTAACATTTCCTTTCCAATAGAAAATAGTTTGATCTCCCGATGCCAGTTTGTTTGGCATGAAACCAAGTTCCACAAAAGGTTTTAAACCAAGAGAAAGATAATCGTCAAAAACCATATCGATATATCTGAAATTGTATTCAATTTTTTCTTCGTCGCCCTGCTTGTAAGCCTGATAAATACCCATATCGTCGCAAAAAAGTCCGTGCCCGCGAATATACGAAAAGCCAATATCGTTTTGAACTTTTTTTAATTGTTCGTGGTACTCCAGCCTGAGCGCAAGATTCATCCGCCCCGTTCCTACGCATACAAGTGCATTGTTGTTAAACGCAATCGTCTGAGAGCTGTTTATTTTATGGTTTTGTGTTTTCATGTTTTCCTTTATATAAATTTATTTCGGATTTTCCGTTTCAACCTTGTCGCTGTCTTTAAACGGCGCTAAAGCGGCGGTCATGCGTACTATAGAAGATGATTTATTGACAACATAATGAATTTCTCCCGGTTCGATGTTAATGAACTGTCCTGCGTTGAGTTCGTGAGGCGTTCCGTTAACATAAATAGTGACTGTTCCTTCCAGAACAAAAAAGTTTTCTTCCATCACTTCATGATAATGCGCCTGGAAATCCTGTCCCGGCATGAATTGCACAAGAGCGAAATTCATACGCGGTCCCTGCATTAAGTACTTCGGACCTGAGTCTCCGAAACGAAATTTTTTGTCTTTTTCATCGATAATAAGCATTTTTTTCTCCTGATATTTATAAACCGGGTGAGCGCCACATATGCTTTGTCGTTCCGTCATCGCTTAATTTTAAAAGCGGCTGATACGCGGCATGCCAATTTTGATACGCTTTGTCATACACATCGCGGTTCTGTTTGTTAGGTGAAAATACTTTTTCAATTTTCACCAGAGACGCGCTGCCTCCTGAGCTGGCGGCGTCTTTAATATTTGGAAACATTCCGATGCCGATACCTGCCATTATTGCCGCTCCAAGCGCGGTTGCTTCTTTTACAACCGGAACTTCAACAGGGATTCCAAGAACATCGGCGAGTATTTGAGGCCAAAGGATGCTTTTTGCGGCGCCTCCCGCGAATACAATTTTTTCCGGTTTTTTTCCTGTCGCTTCATGCACAAGTTTAAGATGCCCCAATGTGACAAGGCATGTGTTTTCCATTATCGCTCTATAAAAACAGGCTTTATTGAATTTTTCCGGATCGAGTTCAAAGTTTAAAAATGACGGAGAGGCGTGTTTCCAGTTAACAAAATTCATTATATCTGAGAAAGCGCAGATCATTCCGTAACTGCCTGCGGGAACTGAAAGAGCCGCTTTGTCCAGAAGCGCGTACGGATCTGTATTTTGTTCGGCAGCAAGACGTTTTTCTTCGGCGCAAAACGCGTCTCTGAACCATCGCATAACAAGCCCAGGATTGAAAGCGAGCGCTTCATATTGCCATATATTTCTAACGGCATGACAGTTAACGCGTACATTGCATTTCGGAGAACAATCAGCGGAATTTGTATTAAATTCGTACTGCCAGAAACTTCCGCCGAATACGACCGCTTCGCTTTCTTCGATAACGCCTACGCCGATTGCGCCAAGCTGACAGTCTCCGCCGCCTGCGACAAGAGGTGTGCCTTCCGGCAAGCCGCTTTGACGCGCTCCCTCTTTGGAAATTTTCGTCGCGACAGTTCCGCATTCTATTACATCGGGGAAAATATCGTCTCTGATACCGCAGCGGCGCGCGATCTCAATATCCCATGTTCGGGTTTTTAAATCGAAAAGACCCGTAGTCGAACCGTTACTCGGCTCTACTTTGAGTACGCCGGAGAGACGGAAAATGATCCAGTCATTGATCATGCCGACACGCGCTATTTTTTTATAAACATCCGGCAGTTTATTTTTTACCCATAACAGCCGGGGTAAAGCGCCGAGCGCGAAAGCCTGCCCGGATTTTAAATACAGTTCTTTTTCAAGATTAGGATCTATCTGCTTGAGCTGTGTGACTTCGTCTTTGGCTCTAGCGTCAACATTCGCGCATGCCCAAAGTTCTTCTCCGTTCGCATCATACAAAACAATTCCTTCTCTCATACAAGTGGCGCTTACAGCGGCAATATTCTTTTCGTCAATACCTGTATTAGAGAGAACCTCTTTTATACATGAACAAGTTAGATTCCAGTTAACATTCCAGTCAAAATTCATACTGCCGGGATACGCGGGATCTTCCAAATGTTTCCATTCTTTCTGGACGCATCCTATCTGTCTGCCTTGAACGTCAAAAACGACAGCTCTTACACTGCCTGTTCCGGCATCAATCGCCATTAAATAATCCATATTGTTTATTATATAATTCTAATATAAAATATGTAAAGGAGATTATTTATGGCTGATAAAGAAGGAATCAAAATAGAAAAAAATTATTATACCGATGTTCCGTTTAAAACAAACGGAAATTTCCATGTAAAAGGCGCGGCAAACCTTGATTGGGGAATGAAAAAACATCTGACAAATATTTTCAATCCTAAAAGCGGCAACACAGTGATGTTCGCTTTCGATCACGGTTATTTCATGGGTTCGGTATCAGGTCTTGAACGGCTTGATATTCTTATCCCGCAGTTAATAGATCATATTGATGTGTTGATGGCGACACGCGGCGCGCTGCGCACTTGCGTTAAACCCAATTTCAGAAAGGGAATTGCCCTGCGCGTTTCTTCGGGTTCTTCGATGATAAATGAAGATTTAAGCCGGGAAATTGTTTCTGTCGATATAGAAGACGCGATACGCATGAATGCAGACTGTATGGCTGTGCAGGTTTTCATCGGAGCGAAAGGTCAGCTCTTAAGTATAAATAATCTTTCCAAAGTTATTAACGCGGGCAATAGTTACAGTATCCCCACTCTCGGCGTTATCGCTGTCGGAAAAAATATGGAAAGGACAAGCCAATATTTTAAACTTGCGACACGCATTGTCGCAGAGCTTGGAGCGAGCATTGTTAAGACATATTACTGCGACGGCTTTGAGGATATTGCCGCCGCCTGCCCCGTTCCGATTGTCGTAGCGGGCGGAAAAAAACTCGCCGAAAAAGAAGCGCTCACAATGGCGTACAAATCAATACAGGGCGGCGCGCGCGGCCTCGACATGGGCAGAAATATTTTCCAAAGCTATCACCCCGCCGCCATGGCGGACGCCATCGGCAAAATTGTGCATAACAAATACACCGACAAAGAAGCATGGGAATTTTTTGAAGAGAAGACGAAAACCAAATAGTAAAGAAGAATTAAGAAAAATTTACCACGAATAACACAGACCAACACGAACCCTGGCTTCAATATCTTAATTTTATTTTCAAGTAATCTAATGAAAAGAATTCAAACATAAAGTTCGTGATGATCTGTTGGCGCACTACTCGTGCTAAAGCGCTCGCACATTGTTCATCTCATTGTGCTTTTTAAATTGACTGCGATAGCAGTTTTCCATACCTTGATATGTTTTTCATCCGAACGCCTGCGCGAATTGGCGGGGCTTGATTTCACCGCGGCGGTAGAAGTTTGGGAATATAAAATGTGCAAGGACGTAAACGCTTTCGGCAACGAAGACGTGTTCGAATTATTATCAAAGGTATCAGAGGCAAAATTGAAGGCGGCGGTGCTTGGCAGTCCTGTGTTGTCGAAATTGATTTATGGCGTATCTCCGTTAAGCTGCACGGGTGCAAATTTGCCATTCGTTGCATCTTTGGTTGTTGGGTCGAAGATATCAGAGGCGGAAGAAATATTGCGTAACGTTAAAAACAATGCAACGGGCGATTTTTCTGACCGTATGAAAGCAATTGTTGATTCTGTGTTCGAGTTGTCGATGGGAAAGACTGGCTCAAAGAAAGCAACGTTAAATCACAAGCAAACGATTTTGTTGTTCGATTTTGTTTCAAAGATGAAAACGGGGGCTACGAAGAATTTACTTACCCAACGTTTAAAAGAGTTGTAAGAAGAGTTAAAAAAAGACGCCGATTGGCGTCTTTTTTGTTGTAATTTGTTTTACAAAACAATACCTGCGTTTGCTTGGGCTTGTGCTCGGGTTGTAATTTCTTCTGGTGCGGCTTCTGGCATTGTGAATGTAACTTTTTTGTTGGATGTTACGCTTCGTCCTGCTACGCGACGTGGGGAAGCGCTTAAATTGAGGTGAGACGCGTCTTGAATAAATCCGCCCCATTGTCCGAGGTCTTCTTGTTGTTGTAGGAGATCGGTAATAATTGACGCGGGGAGGTAATCCGGCGCGTAGTCGTCAATTGCTTTTCTCGTGGCAGTAAAAGCCGCGGCTGGATTTTTTTCGTCGATATTAATTTGTGGACCACCGGCGTTGACAATCGTGTTTATTAGTGGGCTGAGGGAATAAGTCAGTTCGCCTTCAACAATGAATTTTCTTGCTGTATGCCCATGAAGTCCGCGGTATAGGCGTACCAGGTGTTGGAAGATTGTGGATTTCTCTTAACTCATGTCTCTGGCTGCCGTGCCTGCAATCCAGGCGGCAGACATGTCAGGGTCTTGCGCTGGTTCTCCGTCGAAATATCGGCGCATGTTTTGTTGAATCCCAGGCATTTCGTCGCAAGATATATAGCCTGGTTGTCCTGGGCTGAATGTTTTTTTCAAGTCAACAAATTTTGCTTCGATAGCCGAACTTTGGGTTTTGAATTCGCCCATAAGTTGGTGTGTGATGTTATCCACTTGTGCTTGGGTCATGTCGGTTGTTACTTCGGGTATGATAATGTTTTTTACCGTTGTGGTGGTGTCAACATCGCCGCCGTCGTCACTTTCATTACAAGCAGCAAAAAACACCGCAATTAAAAAACATACACTGATAAACACTTTCTTTTTCATATAAGCTCCTTTTAATTATACAATAATTACTCACTTTATCTTTTTTCGTATTCTTCCTCAAGCGCTAGAATGTTAGGCAATGATGGCAGCCACCCAAATTCCATAGCGTACTTGTGGATAACGGTACGCTATGGGTACGTATTCCAATTAATAAAGGCTTTTTTGTTATTTCTATAACTGCATCATGCTTAGAGGTTTTTCGGCGCTTCCAAGTTATTCGGTCCGAACCCCTTTATCAACACAAGCGGTTCAACAGGGCTTGTGTTTGTAATAACGATTCCCTTTTTCGCCGCGTCTTCAGATACAAAGAATTCATCCGCGCTCTGCTGTCCGAAACGCAGCATACCCGGCGCTTCGCAATGATACGCGCTGAACTTGCCGTGCCCTTGAATAAAAATTACGCTGTACGCGGCAGGTTCTTTTAATGTTACGCTCTTTCCCGGATTTACAGATAACTCTTTCGCGCTGAAGTAGCCTTCGTTCGCGTAGGAGATCCATTTTTCTTCGTAGTCTGCGTTTTTAACGATTGTAACAGGCGGTCTGCCGAAGCGTTTTTTATAATGAGGGTCTGTGTTTTTTTCCCAGTCAAGCAAACTGAAAATATAATCGATATCGTCTTTTTTATCCGCGGGACATTCGCCGTTCATAAATTCGCGCGGATATGTAACGCCTGACACGACATTTTCGTGTACCGAGTTAACATCTCCGTTCCAGTTTAATTCGTATGTCATTACAGAACCGGGCGCGTGAATTACACCGGCAGGGGAGTACCAGCCCGAACCAAGTTCGATCCTCCACGCGCGCGAAAGTTCTGTTATGCGCGTATCGCCTTTGTTATAATCGCGAAGGCGCTGTTTAACTTCTTCCGGTTTTGTGTCGGGGTCATAACCAAAATAGGTTGCGTTTATTTCACCCGTGTGACTTGCAAACTGATGAGGGAAATAATAACACTCAGGCTTTCCAAGTTTGCCGACTCTCGCCGCGGCTTCCATGTCTAAATGCAGATGATGAAATAAAGGTGTTTTTAAATCATAGAATTTTGAAAATACCGGAAAGCCTTTATATTTATCCATTAATTCTTTTCCGATAATTTCCGCTCCCAAAATTTCAATCGCTTCTTTTAAACTGAATTTTTCATCACTGCAGTAATCTACCGCGACAAAACTCAGTCCTTCGGTAGGACCCGCAAGCGGTCCGTTCTGCGCGATGTTTGTGGAAGCCATCCATCGCTCTTTTATCGAGCCTCTTTCAAGGCCGTAGGCAAAGTAATCATCTGGATGAAGCCGAAGCCGTCTGCCCTCAATACCAAACGGGCGGGGAATAAAATTCGGATTCAAGCGAAAAACGCCCTCTCCCTTTTTCATTGTATTTTCGATTAATTCTCTGATGGCCATAAACTCCTCCTGATTTTAGATACTAAAATAATTCTTTAGCGCAAAAGTCAGTTTGTCAACAACCATCGTTATAAGAAATGAAAAAACGGGGAAGCCTTGAAGTCAGGAGGCTTCCCCTCTTTTTTAAATAACGCCCCTTGCCGCTATAACCGTGTTGGATATTGCAAACAAGGTGACGATTAACGAATTGACAAAAGCGCCTGTCCAGACAGAGCCTGTGGCTTTGAAGAAAATGCGCGAAATTGCCGCCGCGACCGGAAGAATAAAAAGCAGCCCCCACAGCAGTACGCCGGCGAGAGCCGCGGTGGTCTTTTCCGGGTATGGTACAAACTGGAATACTTTTACGCCGGTATGTTTCAAAGAAATATAATCGATCAGGTGCAGAACTAAAAGTCCGCCGAAACTTGAGAAAATAATAAGCGGCATATTTACCCATTCTTTCTGATTATTGATTCGTGTAAAAGTATTTTGACTAACACCGGTTACAAGGAACAGGAATAGGAAACTTGGCAGATAACGCAGGAGGATCGCCCATTTTTCTGCGGTTAAGGTTTTAATGCTTAAGGTGAAGAAGCGGAAATCTGTCTTGAAGAAACTGTCGCACAGGCAGAGAAGGAAATAACCTGCCGCGAAAACTGTCAACGCTAAAACTGTGGAACGGAATATTTTGTTACCTGAAAGTTTTAGTCCTGTATTATTAAATGTGCAGCCTGCTTTCGCCGCAAATGAGTTGTACACAACAAGGTACAGGAACGTGATGATTATCCCCAGGAAAAAGTTTAAAGCAAAAATTCCATTGACGGCAGGCAGAGGAAATACGGGATTTGCGGGCATCGGAATCGGAACTGTTCGTCCCATCGATACAATATCGATTGGATAACCGACCAGCCAGTTATACAAAAGCGGCGCAGGCAGCAAACCGATGATGTAAATAGTCCAATAACGTATTCTGCTTGTACCGTCGGTAATAGCTGTGAGCCCGTCAGGCTCCGGCTGTTTTATTGCGTTAAAATAATTTGTTTTAAGCAGCAGTAAACCGAACGATGTAATGAAAATGAAAAAAGCAATCAGCGAAATTCCTGTTCCTAATTGTTTTCCGAACCAGCTCTGCTGCGGCTGAGAGGCCAATTTTCCTCCGGCTAATGTTATATCAAAAAAATCAACAACATTGCCGACTGCCCTTGAATTAAAATGGATTACAGGATGTGTGTGAGGCGGCTGATAAATGACACGTAACTGACCTCGCCGCGCTGCGTTTACCGCGCTTTCCCTGTCAATTGGCGACTGGGAAATATATTCATAGTAGGTGTCATATTTAAAATCATTGAAACCCATTCCGGCTTTTGCGACAGCGGTTTTGTTGGCGTCGCTTCCCTTGACTGTTCCCCACATTCCCAATGCCCATTCGTCAAACTGTCCGAAAACCGAACCAAGATTAACAGGATAGGGAGCGAGTATTGAATTACCCTCGGCATTCACCGCGAATGATTGCGAAGTGGGAAGCACCGCGGTAGGCGCTACAACACTAGGATTGTTTTCGCGTTCTTTCCATGCGCGGACAGCTCCCAGTTGAATTGTGGTTCCTCCCATCGAATGTCCCACCATACCGACTCTTTCAATGTCAGCATAAGGAAGCGTTCCGATATACTGAAGCGCTGCATAGGTTCCCATATCGCCGACTACAGGATTGATCCGCTCGTCAGGGAAATTAGAGAGACCATGACCGTAAGCGTCAATGGACATTACAATAAATCCCCGTTTTGAAAGTTCCACACAGTTAAGGTCCTGCACTTCGGATGTGTTGTTATAACCATGACATGAAATGACTGCCGGAGCGGGATTCAGAAGAGTCGCGCTTTTCGGAACGTATAACAGCGCTCTCATTTCTGCTCCGTCTACGGTAACAAATTTAATGTCATGAATTTTTACCTTTCCGCCGCTGGTATGAACCAACATTCCGATTAATCCTCCAATTAACAGTAAAATAATCGAAATAATAAAAACATGAGCGACATCAAATTTTTTCTTACTTGAATTTTTTTCGTACATAAAGTACCTCCATGTAATTTAATATACGAAAACAAAATACGCGGATTTACCGGATAATAAATTATATCAAAATATAATTGACAGAAACTTAAAATCATACAATGATTAAATTAAAAGAAAATGATGAATTGCAAAATGTTTCTTATATTAAAACAGGAGGCTTTATATGGCGGTAAATGTAAAATATGAAAGTTTTGAAAAATTGGAATCTTTCATGAAGGATGTATTTATAAAAGTCGGCGTCCCGCCGGAAGACGCTGCGGTTTGCGCCGATGTATTGATCGAATCGGATAAACGCGGTATCGATTCACACGGCGTGGGAAGGTTCAAACCCATTTATATCGACAGGATTAATGACGGCATTCAAAACCCGGTTACCCGATTTGAAATTGTGAAAGATCATCTTGCGACTGCTGTGATTGACGGCCATGACGGTATGGGGCAGGTTATCGGAAAAAAATCGATGGAGATGGCGATTGATAAGGCGAAACAGCATGGGCTTGGCATGGTTGTCGTGCGCAATTCCACTCATTACGGTATTGCCGGATATTACGCGAGTATGGCTGTTAAAGCCGGAATGATAGGCATTACAGGTACAAACGCGCGTCCATCCATCGCACCCACTTTTGGAATCGAAAATATGCTCGGCACTAATCCTTTAACAGTTGGTATGCCTTCCGACGAAGATTTTCCTTTTATACTTGACTGCGCCACATCTGTTTCACAGCGCGGAAAAATCGAACATTACGAAAGAATCGGAAAAATAATGCCGGAAGGCTGGGTGATTAATGATGACGGCAGCAGTGAAACCGACCCTTCCAAAGCTCTGACAGGACTAACCAAAGGAACGTCTGCTCTCGCGCCGCTTGGCGGTCTAGGCGAAGACACGGCAGGTTACAAAGGTTACGGTTACGCGACGATTGTAGAGATATTGAGCGCCGCGCTTCAGCAGGGACAATTTTTAAAAGCTCTTAACGGTTTTGATGCCGGCGGTAAAAAAATTCCTTATCATCTTGGACATTTTTTTATCGCGATTGACATCAGCGCGTTTGTCGAACTTGATAAATTCAAGAAAACAACCGGCGATATTCTGCGTGAATTACGCGATTCAAAAAAAGCGCCGGGTGAACAGCGGATCTACACTGCCGGTGAAAAAGAATACCTTGCGTATCTTGATCGCAAAAAAACCGGAGTGCCTTTAAACGACAGCTTGATTAAAACAATTAAAACTTTAAAAGAAGTTTACAAGTTGGATGCTTATAAGTTTGATTTTTAAGGAATAGAATTATGAATTTTGATTTGCAGCTTAATAATTTAGACGGCTTATTTCCCGCTAATTTCAGCGAAGAGCAGAAAGCAAAAGCTAAAACGATATTTTTGAAGAACCTTTCAATCGAAGCGCACCGCTTTTACGGCGGTAAAATGCAAACTGTACCAAAATGCGGTATATACAGCCATAATTGGTTTAATGTCTGGTATACTCCAGGCGTATCCAAAGTTTCTACAACGATCAGGGATAATAATGACGCATCCTTCGCTCTGTCTAACCGCGGAAATCTTGTCGCGGTAGTTTCTGATTCCACCAGAGTGCTTGGCGACGGCGATTGCACGCCTTCAGGCGGTCTTGGAGTTATGGAAGGAAAGGCAATGCTCATGAAATACTTGGGCGGCGTAGACGCTGTAGCTTTATGCATCGATTCAAAAGGCAAGGACGGAAAAAACGATCCTGATAAAATTATTGAATTCGTAAAAATGGTTCAACACAGCTTCGGCGCCATAAATCTGGAAGATATAAGCCAGCCTAACTGTTTTAAAGTGTTAGACGATCTGCGCGAAGCCTGTGATATTCCTGTTTGGCATGACGACGCGCAAGGTACTGCCTGCGTTACCCTTGCAGGGTTAATTAACGCGTTGAAACTCGCAGGCAAGAAAATCGGCGGCGCCAAAATCGTACTGCTTGGTGCAGGCGCTTCCAATACCACAGTTGCAAGATTGATTCTTGCCGACGGAGGCGACCCTGCGAAGATGGCTATTTTTGATACTAAAGGAAGTCTGCATTCCGGCAGAGAAGATATTAAAAATGATAAACGCAATTACCGTAAATGGGAGTTATGCGAAAAAACAAATCCCGGCAAGGTAAATGACATCGGCGAAACGTTGAAAGGCGCCGACGTACTCATCGCGCTTTCGAGTCCTGGTCCTGACAAAGTAAAACGCGAATGGGTACGAGGAATGGCTGATAAGGCGATTGTATTTGCCTGCGCCAATCCGGTGCCGGAAATTTGGCCGTATGCCGCTAAGGAAGAAGGCGCTTACATTGTAGCAACCGGCAGGGGCGATTTTCCGAATCAGGTGAACAACTCAGTCTGTTTTCCCGGTTTGTTAAAAGGCGCGCTTTTGGTACGCGCTAAAAAAATAACCGACGGTATGGCAATCCGTTGCGCTCATTCAATCGCCGATTTTTCAGCGAAACGCGAGAATGTTGCCGGCGGCATCAATCCTGATAACATCATCGCAAATATGGAAGAAACAGATGTTTTCGCCCGCGAAGCCGCCGATGTCGCTCAACAGGCAATCAGCGAGGGAGTCGCCCGCGTTAAATTTTCATGGGACGAAGTGTACAATCAGGCAAAAGCAGATATCGCCGCCGCCCGCACCCTTGTCGAAGACTTAAAAAGACTTGGCAGAATCGCCGAACCCCCTGCTGAATTGATGGAAATCGCTCTGGGAAAAGCTATTGAAGAAACGATTGGGGAGTAGGAATTTTTCTGTTATACATGATATTATTAATGGTATTCGTAATCGAATATTAATTTAGTAACATGTAAGGAGTGTTTACAATGAAAAGATTTAAATCAATATTGATTATCCTGCTTGCGGTAATAACAGGGTTTGCGGTAATCGGCTGTCAAGGGACTGGAAAAACGGTAGCGGTAAAAAGTGAATTCAACGGCGATGTTTTAACTTACAACGAGAGAGGTACCAATGATGACGGCTACGATTATGAATACTGGAAAAGTAATAATAATATTACCGGGAAAATGACGCTTGGAGACGGCGGGGCTTTTAAATGCGAGTGGAGCAGCGGCGGAAATATATTATTTCGAAGCGGTAAGAGATACGGCGGGTCAAATCAACCTCATTCAGCATATGGAAATTTCACTATTAAATACAGCGCCAAATATCTTCCCGGGGAGTCGGGAGTTTCATATCTAAGCGTTTATGGCTGGACCAGAAATCCGTTAGTTGAATATTACATAGTTGAAAATTATGCGGGCAATTATCATCCCGGTTCTTCCGGTACAAAAAAAGGTTCTTTCACAATTGAAGGAGAGGGAACATATGATGTATATACTCGCGAAATGTATCAGCAGCCTGCCATCGTAGGTTCCGGCAGATATGATTTTATTCAATATGTAAGCGTTCGTACATCAAAACGATCTAGCGGGACTATCTCTGTAACCAGGCATTTTGAAGAATGGGCTAAACTTGGATTGGATATGTCCGGCGGGCTTTACGAAGTAATGATGAAAGTGGAAGGATTTAATAACAACGGGAGAGCAGAACTGACAGAGAATGAACTTATTATAAATTAATATGGATACGCTGACGCCGGAACAGCGGCATAAATGTATGTCGCGTATAAGAAGTAAAAATACTTCGATAGAGATTTTACTTTGCAAGGCGTTATGGCGTGAAGGTGTTCGTTATAGAAAGAACTATTTTAAACTGCCGGGTAAGCCGGATATCGCGGTTACTAAATATAAGATTGCGATATTTTGCGACGGCGAATTATGGCATGGTAAAAATTGGGTAAACAGAAAAGATGAGATAAAAACCAACAATGATTACTGGGTAAAAAAGATTGAACGAAATATAGAACGCGACAACAAAGTAGAAAAAGAGCTGGAAAGGATGGGCTGGGTTATTTTTCGTTATTGGGGCAACGATATTAAAAACAACCTTTCCGGCTGTGTGAATGAAATTAAAGAAGCGATTTACAACATTAAAAATGGAATATTTTATCCTGAAGAAGAGATGAAATATTTATATGCTGTTGAAATTGAACCTGAATATTCGCATAACGACATTAAACATCACCCAAATTAAAATCTCCCTGTATTTTAAAAAAATTACCGTCATGCCGGACAGTCAATTCGCGTTCAGGAAAATAAACGAGTAGAAGTTCTTTAACTTTTTCAGTTGCGGCTTCGTAAATTTCACGGCGTACATTTTCGTCAACTTTTTCCATTGTGGATATTGAAACATTGATTAAATAGCCGCGTCCCAGCTCCGAAGTAAAGCCTGGTGTGAAATTGGCGCCTATGTTAAAGAGACCGTCCGCTTCGGGATTAGCAGTTGTTCCCCGTTTTGGACGTACAGGGTTTAACGGGTATCTGTCACCGTAAAGTTCTTCGATATAAGCGTCAACTTCATCGAAAAGCTTTTTCAAGCGTCCATCAAAATCCGCCATTTTTGGATGCCACATATAATAATTATATGTCCATGTGTTGTTCTACACAAGAAACCGCCGCCTTACCCATGAAACTAAACCATGTTTTAACAACAAACGCCGCAAACACCTTCATCCGGTTGACACAAATCTATGAATTTTATAGAGTGATAAGACACGGGGCTGTAGCTCAGTTGGCTAGAGCGCTTGAATGGCATTCAAGAGGTCAGGGGTTCAATTCCCCTTAGCTCCAGTAAAATTATTACTCAGCTAACTAAATAATTAACAACAATGTTACAGCAAGGACTTAATAAAATACTTGAGAGCTAAGGGAAATTGAACCGTAGTCACCGCCGAGCGAATGCGAGGAAAAGGTAGCATGGAGGCTGCCGAAAGGTGACGGAGGCGGCCTGTAACTCCGAAGCAGGAGGCTGAGGAGTTAAAGGCAATTCCCCTTAGCTCCAAATCTGGTATTTCATGTTGTCATGTATTAGGTTGTGTTGTACTATGTAACTAATGAAATCCGTTTTTTTAATTGTTTTAATTTTTTGTATTTGTTTGACAACCTGCGATTCTCTCCCTGACACTACCTCAGAACAAAATGATTACACGGCATACTTTGCCGAGTCTGCTCCGGTAATTGACGGCGTAGGAGATGATCCGGCGTGGAGCAAAGCGGCATGGAAGCCAATTGACAAAATATGGCTTGGAGACGGAAATGCCAGCCAGTCAAAGCTGACGCCTCCTCCCGCGGGAACTTATTCGGGTAGATTCAAGATTGTTTGGACAGAAGACAGGCTATATTATTTGGTAGAAATTATGGATACTTATTTAAGTCTTACAAGAATAGCAAACCCGTATAACGAGATATATAACGATGACTGTTTGGAGTTATTTATTAACGAAGACGGAAAAGGCGGCATGCACGAAAATAACAATAATGCGTTTGCATATCACATGAGTTACGATGGTGTTCACGTGATGGATTATGTATCAGGTCAGAGCGGCAATTCAAATTTTAAAAATGGGTATATAGCGCGTAACCATCATATGAAATATAAAATTGGAAATAGAAACAACGCGAATGGTACTAATTTATACATATGGGAAATCGAAATGAAAGTATTTAATAAAAATTATCCTGTTAGCGGCGATGTAAATTATGAATGTGAAAAATTGGTTAATAATAAAACGATGGGTTTTGCTGTTGCTTATTGCAACGCAGGTCAATCCAATAAACGCGAATATTTTATAGGCAGTATGTCAATTTCCGGTGAAAATAAAAATGTCGCGTATCAGAACGCGAGTGTATTTGCCAAATTGAATCTGGCAAAATAGTTTTTTATATGTAATGACAAGGAGAATAATATGAAAAAATATATTTTTGGATTGATCCTTATATTTTTTTCTGTTTTTGCTTCATGCGACAATAATAAAGAAGAAGATGAAGATTTAAACGCCCCAAGGCTTCCGCACGACGGTATTAGTTCAATAGTCTCGCTTGTACAGTCCACAACCGTAACAAATGTTACACAACATACATACGCAAGTATAAAAGTATTGGTAGATGAAGCAATCGCTCTTGCCGGCGGACTTCAAGGCATAATAAAATCAGGAGATACGGTTGTTTTAAAACCAAATATTATTACTACAATTTACAACTGGTCATGGCCCGGCGGAACTAAAATTCCCGCCGGCGCGTTGAATACGGCAACTCAGGCAGCTCCCAACGGCATAGTAACGGACTGGCGTGTTGTGCAGGCTGTCGCGGAAAATGTAAGAGCAATCGTCGGTTCCTCAGGCAGAATTATTGTAATGGAAAGTTCAGGTAAAGGTAATACCTCGCAGCAGTATGCAAATGTAGGTTACAACCTAACAAATCTTTCTGCTGTTAATGAAATTCTTACTCTTGATGCTGTCGGCGGTACTTACTGGACGAATCCTAATCCTGCTTCGATTCCTTCAGACGTTCTTAAAATAAAATTAACTAACCCTGTTTTTAAAACATCTTTCAATCAATCTGATTATAACGGAAACCAAACGTCTCCGGTTTATAAAAGTTATGACGGTCAGGGAAATTATTTTGTAGCCAAAGAAATGTATAACGCAAACGCATTAATCAGTATCCCTGTGCTTAAGCTTCATACAACTGCCGGTACAACCGGCGCAATAAAAAATATATCAATAGGCGCAACACCGCCAAGGATATACGGAAATTCCGCCAGCGATATAGGGCGAAATTTCAGGATACCTCATACAGAGTCAAATGGTTTACATAAATGGATTGCCGATTATTATTCTGTTATGCCGGCGGATTTCGTAGTTATGGACGCTCTGCAAGGCGTAGATCAAGGACCTCTTCCGCCTGCTGGTGACGCTTCCGCTCTTAAGAAAATGAATAGTATATTAGCTTCAAAAGACGGTCTTGCGATTGATGTTGTTATGTCAAATATTATTAAAGTAAATTATAAAAAGGTCGGTCATTTAAAATATTTAACCGAAAGAGGCGAAGTCGGTACAAAATACGGCAAGAAATTGGCTGCGCGCGGTAATCCGAGAAATATCACTGTGCTTGGTAATAAAAAAGTTCATGATTTAAGAACGGGTGTGAATTTTAACGGAAGTATAACTACCGGTCTTGACGGCAGTATTTCTACTACAAGATTATCAGCCGCGCAGCTTGAAAAGCCTGCCGTTAAAATTGAATCAGCGCAATTCGCTGATGGATACTTGAAACTTAACCTTAATGTTTCGGCGACTACGTCTAAAGTTGATATATATATTGATGATATATTTTTTAAAATTGTAAACGGCGATTTCGAAGAAACAGTTATTAATGCGTCAGAAATAGCCGAGGGTCCCCGTAAAATAACGGCGTATGCTTTCACTAACTATATGGCATACGAGGAAGCTTCCATAATAATTAATAAATAGCGGCATAATATTGGATAAACAGTGGATTATTGCCGCAATTCAATTTTTCTTTTTTACTTGCTGGGAAATGTTCAGCGGTTTTTTCCCGTATTTTCTTGCCGGTATATTTTTAGGCGAGTTAATTAAATTCGCCTCATGGACTAAAATAATTTATAAATGGGTGTCAAAGTCGCCTGTAAAAGCCGTAATATCAGCATCCATTATAGGTATTGTATCGCCGCTTTGCACTTACGGGACAATACCCATTGTTATCGAATTATATAAAAGCAAAGTACGTGTAGCGCCGCTTATCGCGTTTTGCGCCGCGTCGTCTTTGATGAATCCGCAGCTATTTGTGATGACAGCAGGCGGTGTTGGATTGGAAATCGCGGTTGTACGCACTCTCGCAGTTTTTGTTTTTAGTTTTGCAACCGGAATGTTAACTTTAATTATTCCCGACAGATTTATGATCAGAAAAACCATAAAAGTATATGAAGACGGCGGCGAAAAAATAGAAAATAGAGAAAAGAAAATATTTGCTGTTAAGCCGTATTTATATAATTGCTTTAAAAGTTTTTTATATGTTGCGCCTTTCTTGCTTGTCGGTATTTTTTTGGGAGCTGCTGTAACCGTTTTTGTACCGCAAAGATTTTTTTATGAAGCTCTTTACATGGGACGCATACAATCAATACTCGCCGGCGCGATTATAGGTATACCGATGAACGCCTGCGGAGGAGGCGCCATACCGTTTGTACAAACTTTGCTTGATCTCGGGTTGGGTAAAGGCACCGCGTTAGCGTTTTTTCTTGTTGGTCCTGCTTTGCGTCCGGCTCCGCTTGCGGCAATGTCCGCGCTGTTTACACCTTTAATGTTGATAGGTTATGCTGTTTTTTTAATTATTTCCGCGGTGCTTATGGGATTTGTTTATATATAATTTAATTTTTCCGCCATTGTAATTAGCGTCCCTTGATATCATTAATCTTGTATGATAATCTTTAATAGTAATTATTTTAATCATGGAGGAATTTTTCAATGAAAAAATTAAATATTACGGCGTTTGTAATCATTACGGCTGCTGTACTTGCTCTTTTTATCACGGCGGTGTTTTTCCAATTTTTTACATACGGCGAAGACGGAAAAATATATGGAGAATGGCGCGCAGGCGAATCATTAATGTATTTAGGAACAGCAAGGATTATATCTCTAATTAGCGGAATTGCGGTTGTTTTGGCTGTTATATTATTTTTAATCAGCCATGAAAAATCAACAAGAAAACAAAATGTAATGGAGATTATATTCATCGCGTTGGGAGCGTTTACAATCGTCGGTTCACTCGGCTCGTTCTACCCTTGTACTGATATGATGAAGATGAATGACAGACCGATGCGCTGTTACTGGACAATGAAATCACTGCTTGGCTTAGCCGGAGCAATCAGTATTTCAGGCGTATTGATGCTGCTTTTCAACAAATCAAAAGATATTATGAAAGGCTTAAATTTTGCGGTTATTATGTTTAGTTGTTTATTCATTTTAACGCCGCTAAAGATGACAGAAGGTTTTTGTTCATCAATGTCAGGCTCCCATCCCTGTCTGGAGCAGTTCCGCCCATTTACATTGATGATGAGCTGTTTTATAATCATATTATCTGTAATTAACGCTTTTTTACTGTATAAAAATACAAAGCGGAAAGCTTAACCGGTTAGGGAGATTATCAGCAAATGAGACGTAAAATATTAACAGTAATTTCCGCGGCTTTGTTAGTTTTTATGTGCGGCGTATCTGCATTTGCTATGGGCGGTACTGATGATCAGAACGCGCTCAACCAGAAAAAACCAAAAACCGTCGATAAGGATTTGGTTATTCAAATTTCTGATATAAAAGAATTTATCGATTTTTATCCTGTAGAAGCAGACGGGATGCAAATCGAAATTATGGTCGTAAAAGCGCCGGACGGCTCAATACGCACTGCCTTTAATACCTGCCATTACTGCTACCAAAGAAACAACGATCCAAAAGCGCTCGGTTATTTTATGCAGATACCGGGTCCCAAACTTGTTTCTTTATGCGGAACCGAGAGAATGTACACTATGGATAAAATTCAACTCTCATCCGACGCGTGTCATCCCGAGCCGCTTACAGCGGAAAATAGAACCGTAACGGCTTCTACGCTTACAATTACAAAAGAATATTTTTTAAAGGCGAAAGCCATGTTTGCGGTAATGAAGACGATGGGAGAAAAAGGAAGCTGCTGCGATTAGCGCGGTGCGCGGATAAAACATGAC
Source organism: Treponema sp. (assembly GCA_009788065.1). Taxonomy (GTDB): domain Bacteria; phylum Spirochaetota; class Spirochaetia; order Treponematales; family Breznakiellaceae; genus WQXQ01. Next base: position 4,314 of record WQSF01000005.1, on the reverse strand, counting down.
AGGAAGAAGCATCATTTATAAAGTTGTTACACTCTCCGCTCTTGTTTCTATGATGTTTCATGTATCATTTTATGTTGTAGCTCCGATTATTGACTGCAAAGACAGTTGTACATGCGGCTGCGCTAATGCGGAAATGGAAGCGGCTGCCGCGGAAATGAATTTATCGAGCTGCTGCTCTTCGCAGATAGCTGTGACGGTTACGAAAGGGTGCTGCAGTAAGGAAGGATCTCACGAAAGTCATTTTACATCGCCAAAGAGCGGTAATTTTAGAAATATTCAAGGCGATTTACGTTCATCTGTTTTTAATAACATCGTTTTATCGGAAATATCAGGTATTGATTCTAAAAATTGTTTTTCGCCTGTAGATATTGTTTACTTTATTTTTAAACCTCCGATTGCATAGAATTGGGCTTGCTTTAAGCCTAAAATTATTTTGTTTAAAATTTCACATTATAGAAACTCTATACATCAAGGAGATATGTATGAAAAATTTATATAAATTGATCAGGATTGTCGTAATGATACCGGCAATCGTACTTTTTACGGCAAGCTGCGGCGATTTGGAAGGCGGACAGCTTACAGCGCCAAATAATATTAAAATTGAAATTGATAGCGTCAAAAGTCCGACCAGAGAAATAATGGTTATTACTTGGGATGAGGTAGCGAACGCGTCAGGTTATGAAATACATTCGGTAAGTGTAGGCTGCGGTTCAGCCAATCGCTTGATAAATACCAAAGAAGGAACCGCGTTTGGATTAACATTCACCGGTACAACTGAAGAAATTGCGCAAAGAAACGGTCCTTTTACAGTAGGCGATACCAGCACTATATGGGACTCGACAGCGGACTCAAATAAGGGCGCAAACGGCAGGGTTGAGATAATCGGAAAAAATAAAATTGAAATAACCTTGATGCCCGAGTGGAATACGCCCGGAGATAACACATCCGGCGCAAAAAATAACTCAATAATGGCGTCACAGCTTAGAGTAAAGGTAAAAGCTCTTGGCGGAATAGTAGACGATCTTGAATATACTGATTCTAATTATTCGGCGGAAGCAACGAAAGATACATCAGCCTTGTAATGTGAATTATTCCTGTCCGATCACATTCACGCGGTCAGACAGGAACCTTAAAGGATTTTACTTATGAAATTAAAACGTCATTTGGCTGTTCTTTTGTTCTTTATATCCGCGGCTTTTCTGCAAGCGCAGTCAGCGGCAGCAGGACTGCCGGTAGCGGAAGAAATCGAAACATTGCTGGCGGCTGATGCGGTTACATATTTACAGGCTGCGCGTTTCCTGCTTGAAGCCTCCGATGCGTATGCGACTTTCGATTCACAGGATGCTTTTCGTTATGCGCAAGAACAAAAATGGCTACCTAAAAAAGCTGACGCAGATGATACCGCGCGACTGGACGCGATTTCTCTATTGGTTATGCGTTCATTCGGTATGAAAGGCGGCGTTATGTACTCAATAACCAAAAACACAACCGCTTTAGCAGCGCATTATTCATACCGTGAATTGACCGCTAAAAAAGTAATTCAGGGAAGAACCTCTCCGGCAATGAATGTCAGCGGCAGACAGCTTCTTTTTATTACCGAAAGAATGATTTCTCAAAGCGGAACGGAAGATTAACATGAAAAAATATTTACTATTATCATTAATAATCATTCTGCCAGCTGCCATAAACGCCGCGGATTTTTCTCTTTTAACAAATCAATATATTGCAGTTGAAAAAAAAGGAGAAGGTGAATTAAGTTTTGAGTATCAGGCGAATATTTTACCGGGCTTTGGACACATCTTTAACGACTCTTGCGATATCTATCTGTCAGTCGGAATAACTCTTGGATGGAAAAATGAATTTACATGGGTGCCTGAACTTTTGCGTACAGAATTTACATGGTTAAACAATAATATGGTATTAAGATTCGGACGCATAAATTACAGCGATCCCTTAGGTCTAATCGCCTCAGGACTCTTTGACGGCTTACAGTTCTCGCATACATCAATGGCAGGAACTTTCAGCATAGGTGCATGGTATACAGGTTTCCTTTATAAGAAAACATCTTACATTGTAATGAATGACAGAGATTTAACCGCTTTCAACATTCCTTTTAATCATAAAAAATTTATGGATACTTATTTTTCTTCACGGCGCTTGCTTATGTCTCTTGATTGGCGGCATCCGTCCATCGCTGATTTATTTCAGCTAAACGCGGTTGTGACAGCTCAAATAGATTTACCAAAAACAGAACCTGATGCAAAGACAGAAAAATTCCACAGTCAATATTATACGCTTAAAGCGGTTGTTCCGATTAAAAGTATAGATATTGAATTGGGAGGCAGTCTTGAAACATCGCAAAATATTAAACCGGATGTTAATACGGAAAATGGTATCGCTCTTGCGGGTATTATAAATATTTTTTATAAACTTCCTGTCAAGTTCAGCAGCAGCATTTCATTGACCGGACGTTTTGCTACAGGCGAAGCGGACAATTTAAGCGCTTTTATTCCCTTGTCAAACAAGTTTTACGGGAATATATTTAAAATAAGAATGCCGGGTTCTTCTTTGATAAGTCTTGGTTATACGGCGCGGTTTGTTCCTGAGTTTGGTATGAGTTTTACGGTTTCGCATTTTTTGCGCCACGATCTTGTATCTTATACCGCCTATCCTTTAGAGACAGAGAGTACAAAAAAGCGTTCTTTGGGAACCGAATTTGCCGCAAAATTTGTTTGGAGCCCGTTTTCGGATTTGCAGTTTAATCTGGGAGGCGGAGTTTTTCTCCCTGTTCTGGGTAACGCCGCGCCTAATGCAAAGCCTCTGTGGTTATGTGAATTTACTTTAGCTTTCGCTATATATTAGGAGAAGAAGATGAAAAGATTTGTTTTTATTATTATTATAATGAATTTTGCCGTATATGGAATTTATTCAGAAAATTCCAACGCTCATGGCGTTATACTTGAATTAACCGGTAATGTTGATTTAAAACCTGCCGGTTCTTCATCTTACACAAGAGCAGGTATAGGCGATGAAGTCGCTTTGGATACGGTTATATCAACCGGTTTTAAAAGTACCGCCGTTATCGCGGTAAACAACTCCACTATTACCATACAGCCATTGTCTCAACTGACTATATCAGACAGCGCAAACATTAATCTGAAAACAGGAAGAATTATAATTAAATCAAACGAACTTGCGCCGGATGATTCGTCATCAATTTTTACAGTGCAAAGTCCAGGCACTTCATCTTCGGTACGCGGATCAAATTTTGAATTCAACACCGTTAATATGAAAGTAAAAAAAGGAAAAGTTTCATTTTCAGGGATTTCAGGTCCTGCCGTGATTGTGCATGAAGGACGGGAAGACGCTCTTGGAGCGGATAAAAAACCTGCGGGTTCTTCTTCTGCGAGCTGTTCGCTTCCTGCCGCGCCCGGAGGTAATCTAGGCGGAACTTCATCAAGCGGCAGCGGAGGAGGCGGAGCTTCAGGCGGAGGCGGAGCAAGCGGAGGCGGCGGTAGCTGCTGCGATTAATACAATAAGGAGATATGTATGAAAAATTTTATCAAGTTGACAGGACTTATCGGCATAATGCTGGTAATCGGATTTTTTACAACAAGTTGTAAAACTTTAGACTCAGGCGAAGGAAATAAACTCGCTACGCCAAAAAATGTAAAAATAGAAATTAATGTCAGACAAATGATCATTACATGGGACGCGGTGCCGAACGCGCTGGGTTATGAAATTATTACAACCAGTGAAAACTGCGGTTCCGGCAACCGGACGATAAACACAAAAGAAAATACCGCAGTTGCTCCTAACGGCAACAACGCTTTAGCCGGCGGTAATAATCTTGCTGCTTCTAACGGCATGGTTCAAATTCATGCCAGAAACAAAGTAGAAATAACTTTGATGCCTGAATGGAATAAACCCGGTGATAATCAATCAGGAAGGAATGAAAGTAAAATTATGGCGACGTCTGTTACGGCAAAAGTAAAAGCGATTGGCGGAGCCAGAGGAAATACTGATTCGGATTTTTCTGAAACGGTAACATTTGATACTTCGGATTTATAAAAATAATTTTTTTACTTGTCTAAAATAAAAAGGCTGGTCTGACACTTAGCGATGTTAAGTATCAGTCCAGCCTGCTTTACAGAGGGACAGAGTGTACTCTGTCTCTCCGTTGCTAACGCCGCTTTATTGGAGTAATGAAAGCACCGACATTGCTTTCTGATTCGCCTGCGCCAGCATTGCGGTTCCTGCCTGACTCAGGATTTGATCCCTTACAAAGCCGACCATCTGTTTTGCCATATCCGC